>JAFYOD010000326.1 GCA_017556515.1 Lachnospiraceae bacterium | reverse complement strand
ATGGATGCGATCCTCCAGATTGGTAAATCCAGTCTGACTCCGGAGCTCACAGCAGCAGTTGATGAAGCACTGGAAGCAAGAGAGCTGATCAAGATCCATGTATTAAAGAACTGCTTAGACGATCCGAAGAGCATCGCAGCTGTTCTTGGTGAGCGTACACGTTCCCAGGTCGTTCAGGTAATCGGTAAAATGATCGTTTTATATCGTCCGGCTAAGGAAGAAAAGAACAGAAAGATCGTTCTTCCGTAGTCTATAGCATTCCCGAAAGGAGCTGTTTCATGAAACGGATCGGTATCATGGGCGGAACATTTGATCCCGTCCACAATGGACACCTGTTATTAGGTAAGCAGGCATATGAAGAATATGGGCTCGATGAGATCTGGTACATGCCATCCCATATTCCGCCGCACAAAAAAGATCGTAATATCACAGCAGGAGAAGCACGCATTGACATGCTTCATCTGGCTCTGAAAGATCTTCCGTACTGTGTAATCTCAGATTTTGAGATGAAGCGCGAAGGAAATACCTACACAGCACACACTTTAGCTCTTTTAAAAGAGGAATATCCGGAATATGAATTTTACTTCATTATTGGTGCTGACTCGTTATTCCAGATCGAATCCTGGTATCACCCGGAGAAGGTCATGGCAATGACTACATTAATGGTTTCCGGACGCGAATACGAAGGTGCAGCGCGTACATTTGATGAACAGATTGTATATCTGACAGAAAAATATGGTGCGAAAATATTAGAGCTTCATAATGAAGAAGTCGATATTGCGTCTAATGATATCCGCAAACGAATTTCCGAAGGAAAGAGCATTGCTAAAGATGTTCCGGAATTAGTGGAACAGTACATTAAAGACAACGGACTTTATAAATAATCATGAATACAAAAGTTTTAGAAATCAGAAAATCTTTAAAAAAGAAGCTGGATCCGTTTCGTTTCGAACATACAATGGGTGTTGCATATACATGCCAGGCACTTGCCATGCGATATGAATATGACCTTCATAAAGCTGAGCTGGCAGGTTTGCTTCATGACTGTGCAAAGCGCTTTGATAATGAAACGATGCTTTCAAAATGTCAGAAACGTGAGATTCCGATGTCTGACGGCGAACTGAGAGACCCGTCTTTGCTGCATGCAAAGCTTGGTGCCTGGTACGCAAAAGAAAAATACGGAGTCGAAGATCAGGACATACTGACAGCAATTGAATGTCACACAACCGGAAAAAAGGACATGACACTTCTCGATAAGATCCTCTATGTTGCGGATTATATTGAACCGGGAAGGTATAAAGCGTCTGAACTCCCGGAAATGAGAAAACTGGCGTTCATTGATCTGGATTTGGCCTGTCTTTCTATTATGGAAAGTATTTTAAAATATCTGGAATCAACCAACTGTCCGATTGATACAACAACTATCGATGCATGTGAAGATATGCGCCGTGTAGTTGCAGAGAAACAGGCTGCCGTACAGGCGGTCATAACCGTGGATCAGGACACTGTATCCCCAACTAAGGAGGTAAATAACGATGAATCAGTCAAAAGAAATGGTAAAAATCGCCGTATCCGCTCTGGAAGACAAAAAAGGCGAAGACATTAAGATCATCGATATCAATGGCGTTTCTGTAATTGCGGACTATTTCGTACTTGCAAGCGCTACAAATACAAGCCAGTTACATGCTCTTGTTGACAGCGTAGAAGAGAAGCTTTATAAAGCCGGCTACGAGTGTAAACAGAAAGAGGGTAACCTGACATCTACATGGATGTTAATGGACTACAATGATGTGATCGTTCACGTATTCTCCCAGGAAGATAGATTATTCTACGATCTTGAGAGAATCTGGAGAGACGGAAAAATCCTTGAGTCTACAGACGAGCTGTAATCCGGTGCAGAGCGTTTTAACGCATATGTACTAGACATACTAAGACAAAACACGAAACAGGCTGTATGCGCCCTATAAGAGCGGTACAGCCTGTTTT
>JAFYOD010000008.1 GCA_017556515.1 Lachnospiraceae bacterium | reverse complement strand
GAAATCCTCTTCCGTCAATTCCGCATCTTCATTCAGCCGTCTTCGAAACTCCTCAATATTGCATTCTTCGATTGAAAGTCCTGCTGCCATCGGATGTCCTCCAAATTTCGGAAGCAAGTCTGATACTTTCGTCAAACCCTGGTACATATGATACTGTTCAATAGAACGCCCGGATCCTTTGACCATTTCTTCTCCACGAGTCAGTACGATCGAAGGCTTATGAAACCGTTCTCTCACACGTCCGGCAATAATACCGGCCAGTGATTCATGGCAATCCGGCAAATAGACTACCAGCACCTTATCCTGCTCATACAATGCTTCCACCTGAGAAAAAGCTTCGTCTTCGCCCTGTTTGGTCATATCCTTTCTCAAGTCATTCAGAGCCTTCAATTCCTCTGCCATCTTATCCGCTTCTGACTCATCTTGAGACAATAACAACTTCAATGCCAATTTGGCTGTCTGCAGGCGTCCTCCTGCATTCAGACACGGTCCGATCACAAATCCGATATGATACGCACTAAGAGCCGTAATATCCAGCCCCGTCTTCTCCACCAGTTTTCTGAGCCCCAGATTCTTTGTAACTGCTATTCTGCGAAGTCCATATTTTACAATAATCCGATTCTCATCCTTCAGTTTCATGACATCGCCAACCGTCGCAATGGCTGCAAACTCCAGCAACTCGTTCCATTCTCGATCCGAAATTCCAACGGCTCGATATAACTCCCGGATCAATTTATATGCCACAACAGCTCCACAAATCTCCGAAAATGGATAGTTATCATCTGCCTGCTTCGGATTGACCACCGCATCCGCCAACGGAACGATCTGTTTTCCCTCTGCATCCACCGGAACCTCGTGATGATCCGTCACAATGACCGTCATTCCCAATTCCTTCGCAAGCGCGATCTCATTGAACGCTGCAATGCCATTATCACAAGTAATGATCGTATCGACACCATCTTCCGCCGCCTGACGGATGATCGAGGCATTGATCCCATAACCGTCTTTAATTCGGTCCGGAATTTCATAATCGATCCATTCCTGTGATCCTTCCTTCCACACGTCTCTCGCAGCTCTTTTCAGCCCCGTCAACAGTAAATAGGTCGCGCAGACCCCATCAATATCATAATCTCCGATGATGCGGATTCTTGCTCTGTCTTTGATCTTTTCCATCAGGATCCTGACAGCTTTCTCCATATCCTTCATGAGATTTCCATCATAAAGCTCGTCCACCGTTCCATAGAGATATTTTCTCATCTCTTCTTCTGTCTCCAGATCACGATTCCGCATGATCCGTACCGAAACCGGACTCACACCAAGACGTTCCGCCAGACTATTAAAATCCGCACGTTTCGTCTGCAACATCCAAATTTCTTTTTTACGTTCCTGATGCATGCCAGTCCGCTTCCTTTCCCCTAAATTTATACATGAAGATGACGATTCTCCTCTGCTGCATCTTCGATCACTCGTCTTACATTTTTCAAAAGACGATCCATCTCATCACTTCTCATGGCAGAGCTGCCATCCACAACCCATTCACCACAGCTTCCTTCTTCATCTTCCATAAAAATAATATTCAGATCCTCTGCAATATCTCCAAGTGCATCAAAAAGCGCGTCTAAATTATTTCCATAATGATCCGGAAATCCAAACTGCTTTTTTAAATATGCATGAACTTCACTTCGATCCGTACACTTGCTAAAATCCAGTTCAATTCTCTTCATAATAATAAACTCCTTCAATACTACCGTCTACGGATACAATTGCTCAAAAGACTCATAATGATCCCCTGTATAGAAGATCAAGCCGTCATTTGAATAAACGATTCGCTCTGCACCGCGATTTCCCTTCACATAGTTAATGTCGCATTCGTAGTATTTTCTTCCCTTTTCCTCCGGAAGAAGTCCTTCATAATTGCCAAAAGAACTTCCGCCAATACTCATTCCCGGAGCAACCACATGAAGCTGACCTGCTTCTCCGTCTTTTTTCTTCCAGCCAAGTTCTTCGGCCTCTTTCTTTGTAATAAAGTTCGACGGAAGTTTCCCATAGGTGTGAAGATAAAGTGCTACTTCCTCTTTCGAAATGTAGTGACCATCCTCATCGATCTCCATTTGCGCTTGCTCTGTTTCCGTTTGCGTTTGTGATTCTATTTGAGCCTCAGTCTGTTCTTCTGCCTTACTTTCCTCCTCCGCTGCACTCTCCAACTCCTCGATCACTTCCAAGACTTCAATAGCCGTGTCGATGGCTGTACTTACATCACCACCGCTGCAGCCAGCCAGCGAAAACAGAACTGTCATGGTCGCTAATAATGCCAGTGCCCATCTTGAGAACCATTTTTTCATTTGCTTCATCATTAACCTCCTAATACAAAAAAGGCACCTGACTGCACACGCAGCCAAGCGCCAGTTCAACTGTATGCTATTTTACCACTATATCAAAGTAAAATCAATTAGGTTTCCATAGAAACAAAAAAGGCACCTACCTAAGTAGATGCCTTATCATGCGCCAGAGAAGATTCGAACTCCCGACACTACGGTCCGTAGCCGTATGCTCTATCCAGCTGAGCTACTGACGCATTTCTTGAGGTCGTCTGTGTGACTCACTCAACAGAGCATATAATACACCATATATCTTCATCTGTCAACACTTTTTTGAAACTTTTTTAATTTTTTATAAAAAATATTTTTTTCGCACTTCTTTACCAAATTTCCGGTTTCAAATCCTTCGGTAATGGGTTTGGATAAACCTCTCCGCCAAGCTCATCGATCCAATCCTGACGTACCTGTGCAAGCAGTTCAGGTTTCAATAAAAGCTCTACACCCGTACAGGCAAGAACCTTTGCCGCAGTTAACATTCCTTTATGAGCAATGGAAGATTTTCCCTGTGCCACTGCCTGCCAAGAATGAAGCGCTGTACCTGCCGCAAAGCAGTTCACGTTGGCCTGGCCGACCGGAGTCACCCAGCTGACGTCACCCACGTCCGTCGATCCGCCTCCTCCGATCATAGATCTGCGATCCAGAACAAAATCCAACATCGCCATCTTGTGCATCTCTTCTCGCTGTTCCTTGTCCCCGAGCTGAGCGATCATATTTTTCAGTCCGTCTTTATCAAGATCTGTAATAACCTCTTTAAATTTTGCAGCATACGCCAGTTCTTCTTCTGTGTATCCCATTGGAACAAATGCCTGAAGATGTTCATTCATGATCTTACCCATAGTCTCATTGTGAACCACATTTGAATATGCGGATACCTGACGGATCGTCACGGTTGTTCCTGTCATCAGGGCTGCACCTTTTGCAATGTCACACATACGGTCAAATAAACTCTTCACATGAGTAATCTTCGGCGCACGGATCGCATAGAGCACCTGAGCCTCAGCCGGGATCACATTCGGAGCAATGCCACCTGTATTGGTAATGGCACCATGAATTCTGGCACCTTCAATCATATGCTCACGCATGAAGTTAACACCGATATCCATGATCTCCACCGCATCAAGCGCAGAACGTCCCAGTTCCGGAGCTCCTGCCGCATGAGACGAGATTCCATGGAATGTAAAAAACACACGGAAATTAGCAAGAAAACGATCCGCACCTGTTACCTTATTGGTTGTATGCGGATGCCAAGACATCGCAACATCACAGTCATTAAAATAACCATCACGTACCAAATACGCCTTACCGCCTGCATTTTCTTCAGCCGGACACCCATAATAGCGCACGGTTCCTGTAAGTCCATGTTCTTCCATATATGTTTTTAATGTATCTGCTGCCGCAAGAGAACCGGTTCCCAGAAGATGATGACCACATCCGTGGCCATTCACTTTTTCAGGAATCGGACTGCGCTCAGTCTTGTCCGCCTCCTGCTGAAGCGCTGAAAGTGCATCAAACTCTCCCACATAGGCAATAATCGGCTTTCCGTTTCCCCACTCTGCAATGAATGCAGTCGCTTCCCCTGACAGATCTGCCTTAACAGAGAATCCGCGAGATTTCAAATACTCCTGCTGAACTTTCGAAGATTCTACTTCCTGAAACCTGGATTCCGCAAAATTCCAGATCGCATCACTGATATCCGTATACGCCTGCTTATTATTTTCAATTAACTGATGAATATTTTTTCTGTACATATATTCCATCGTCGACCTCCTTTCTTGCTAAAACAGAAAACGGGTGCGCAAAGCACACCCGTTCAACATCTTACCAAATCTCCGGTTTTGCATCTGCCGGAAGCGGATTCGGATATACTTCTCCGTTTAATTCCTCTTTCCAGTCAGCTTTCGCCTGAGCAACCTTCTCCGGATTCATCAGAAGGTCAGCACCTACACAAGCCATAACCTTTGCTGCTGCGAGCATACCCTTATGAGCGATTGTAGATTTACCCTGAGCAGTTGCCTGCCAGGAATGCATTGCTGTTCCGGCTGCATAACAAGCTGTATAAACCTGTCCTGTCGGAACTACCCAGCTTACATCGCCAACGTCAGAAGAACCGCCGCCGCCAAAGCGTGTATTCTTGTCAATGATTGTATCCCATAACGGATGTGGTAACAGTTCTTTTCTGCCAAGCTCACCCGCCATAGCCTTCAAACCTTCTTTATCAAGAACTGTTGTCACTTCCTGGAACTGTTTTGCATACTCAAGCTCTTCCTCTGTGTAACCGATCGGAATTACCTGATCTAAGCTCTCCTGAATCATGTCATTCAGAGTATCATTATTAATAACGTCAGAATAAGCTGCAACCTGCTTGATCTCTACTGTTGTACCTGTGATAAGCGCAGCACCCTTCGCGATATCACACATACGATCAAATAACTGTTTTACCTGAGTTACTTTCGGCGCACGGATCGCATAAAGGATCTGAGCCTCAGACGGAATTACGTTCGGAGCAATACCGCCTGCATTTGTAATCGCACCATGCACTCTCGCTGCATCGATCATATGCTCTCTCATAAAGTTAACACCGATATCCATCATCTCAACTGCATCAAGAGCAGAACGTCCAAGCTCCGGAGCACCTGCCGCATGGGAGGAAATTCCGTGGAATGTAAAGAATGCACGGAAGTTTGCAAGATGATATCCGCCCTTCATAACCTTATTGATCGCAAACGGATGCCATGTAAGCGCGATATCACAGTCATCAAAATAACCGTCACGAACCAAATAAGCCTTTCCACCCGCATTTTCCTCTGCCGGACATCCGTAATAACGGATAGTACCAGGAAGATTATGCTCTTCCATATATGTCTTTAATGCATCTGCCGCAGCAACACTGGCTGTTCCAAGAAGATGATGACCACAACCATGACCATTTGTCATACCCTCGATCGGGCTGCGCTCTGTTTTATCTGCCTCCTGCTGAAGGGCAGAAAGAGCATCAAACTCGCCAAGGAAACCAATTACCGGTTTTCCACTTCCAAACTCAGCAATAAATGCTGTTTCCTCACCAGCAAGATCTGCCTTTACAGAAAAGCCTCTGCTCTTCATATACTCCTGCTGTAATTCAGAAGATTTATACTCCTGGAATCTCGGCTCTGCATATCCCCAGATCGTATCGCTCATATCTGTATAAGCTTTGCGATTCTCTTCAATCAACGCAATTAATTCATTTCTAAACTCAGCTGACATAAAAAATCCTCCCCACTTACATTGTGAAACTTTCTAATATTTTAGCATATTTTCAAGTATTCTACAATATAAACAGGGAGTATCATCAAAACTCATATCCTAATTTTAATGTGATCACACAGTCATCATCGATCTTCTCATCTTTTTTGAAAATATAATTCATGATCACATGCTGTAAATGTTCTTTCACACGCGCATTGCCTCGAATCTGCGGAGTTGTCACATCCCAAAATTCCTTCACAGCAACTCCACTTTCCAGTTCCGGTATCGCAAGGCCCGCCTGCGCATAGGCCATACCAATGGCACAAGTCAGCTCCATGGCATTGACTAATCTGGCCGGATTCTCAAAAATTCTTGTCTTAATGTCTACGGACATTGGAATTAAGCTATGTACCATACTCTATCCTTTCAAAAACTCAGAGTGTTACAGTCACCCCAATATTTTCATATAACAAAAAAGAAAAAGAGCTCTGATTTCTCAGAACTCTTTTCTATGCCGGTGACCGGACTTGAACCGGTACGGGGTTGCCCCCGAGGGATTTTAAGTCCCTTGCGTCTGCCTATTCCGCCACACCGGCAAACGCGATAACCTTTTAGTTATCAGTGGGGCCTACAGGGCTCGAACCTGTGACCCTCTGCTTGTAAGGCAGATGCTCTCCCAGCTGAGCTAAGACCCCAGATATTAATTTTTAAGGAAGCACTTGCGTGCTAGCGACCCGGAAGGGGTTCGAACCCT
>JAFYOD010000325.1 GCA_017556515.1 Lachnospiraceae bacterium | reverse complement strand
TAACCCAGCAGATGGTGCTACAGTTGAAATTTTCAACTTAATGTCCGTAGCAGGTATCAAATACCTCTGGTCTAACGTAATTACAAACTTCTCCGGTTTCGCACCGCTCGGTATGGTACTGGTAGCAGTTGTAGGTTCTTCTCTTGCTGAGAAGAGCGGATTCCTTGTAGCAGTTATGGAGAAATGCCTTGGCGGTGCTAAGGGATGGATCGTTACATTTGCTGTAGTATTCCTTGGAATCAACTTAAACATCGCAGGTGATGCAGGTAATATCATTTTCCCGCCGCTTGCAGCTGTATTATTCATGTCCGTAGGTCGTCACCCGCTCCTCGGTATGTACACAGCAATCGCAGCAGTAGCCGTTGGTTTCTGTGCGAACATGATCCTTGGTCTTTCTGACGCGCTTGCATACGGTTTCACAGAGCCGGCAGCTCAGATGATCGACCCGACTTACCAGCAGTCCATCGCGATCAACTGGTATTTCTTAATGGTATCCTGTATCATCCTTACAATCACAGGTACTATTTTAGTTGAGAAAGTTTTAATCAAACGTTTCCCGATTTCCAAAGAGCAGCTTGCTAAATTTGATTTCGGTGGCGAGAAGAGACAGTTCACTCCGGAAGAGAATAAAGGTCTGAAACTTGCAGCTATCTCCACACTGATTCTTTTAGTAATCGTGGTTCTTATGTCTGTTCCGGTATTCGGACCGACAGCGATCCTTGCAGACGAAGCTGGTTCCATTACAGCAAGTGCATCCCCGTTCTCTAAAGGTATCGTATTCACAGTAACATTATTCCTGTTTGTACCGGGTCTCTTCTACGGTATCGGTACAGGCCAGTACAAATCCGACAAAGATGTTTGGAAAGATATCAGTGCAGGTTTCGCAGAGATGGGCAGCTATGTATTCATGTGCTTCTTCATTTCCATCTTTACAAACTTCTTCTCCGTATCCAAGATTGGTACAATCATTGCTATCAAGGGTGCTGAGTTCTTAGAGGGTATCGGTCTTGTAGGTATTCCGCTTTGCCTTGGTCTTATCGTACTTACAGGTCTTATCAACCTTCTTATCGGTTCTGCATCTGCGAAATGGGCGAT
The DNA here is from genome assembly GCA_017556515.1 of Lachnospiraceae bacterium. Lineage (GTDB taxonomy): Bacteria > Bacillota > Clostridia > Lachnospirales > Lachnospiraceae > Pilosibacter. The sequence goes on along the minus strand of JAFYOD010000325.1, from coordinate 17,510 downwards.
CCTCGCTCCGATTTTCGTACCGTTAATGATGTTATTAGGTTATGACCCGGCGTTTGCACAGATCGTTTACCGTATCGGTGACTCCTTAACAAACCCGCTGTCTCCGTTATACACATACCTTCCGATCGTACTGAGCTTTGCAAGAAAGTACGACAAGAACGTAGGTATCGGTACAATCATCGCAAACATGATCCCGTTCTCTGCAACATTTGCAGTAGTATGGATCGCACAGCTGATCCTTTGGTACACACTCAACCTTCCGCTTGGTCCGGGTGGTGTGATCTTCTTACAGTAATCAGCCGTACATCGCATAACAAATCTATGCAAGATCTGACAGTCCGGAAGACATTTCCGGGCTGTCTTTTTTCTTTTCAGAATGGTACGTATATGATATAATGTAAGTTACGGAAAAGACCGATTATTATTTACTTATAGAAAGAAGGCATGGGGATGCAGAAAGTATTACAGGAAGCTCTTGAGATCGGAAAAAAACACATTGAGCGCGGCAAATGCGCTTCCTATATTCCGGAGCTTGCAAGAGTGGATAAGAATAATCTTGGTGTTTGTATTATTACCAAATCTGTGGATCGTTATTCTGCCGGAGACACAGAAAAGCGTTTTACAATTCAGAGTATTTCCAAGGTAATCTCCCTGGCATTTGCGTTAGAACGCCTGGGTTACGAAAAAGTATTTGAGAAGATGAACATGGAGCCGTCCGGAGATGCGTTTGACTCGCTGTTAAAGCTGGATATGGCCAGTGATAAGCCATTCAATCCGATGATCAATGCAGGTGCCATTGCGACAATTGGCTATCTGGTTGCGGATTTTACATTCGAGGACATGCTGGAATATGCAAAACGTGTCTGCATGGATCCGAATATCGTAATTGATGAAAAAGTATTTGAATCTGAAATGTCTCATTGTGCAAGAAACCGTGCGATCGCTTATCTTTTACAGAGTAAGGGAATTCTGGAGCATGATGTAGAAAAGACACTGGAGCTTTATACAAAGATGTGTTCTTTGAGTGTGACAGCGGAAAGCCTTGCAAACCTTGGACTGGTTTTGGCAAGCGGCGGCAGACATCCGGAGACAGGTGTGCGCCTGATGGACGCCGAGGCTGTAAGACTGGTGAAATCCATCATGCTGACATGCGGTATGTATGACGGATCCGGCGAATTTGCAGTTCGTGTTGGTATTCCATCCAAGAGTGGTGTCGGCGGCGGAATCCTTGCTGTTGTTGAGAAACGCATGGGAATCGGCATTTATGGTCCGGCTTTGGACGAAAAAGGTAATAGTGTTGCAGGTCAGAATATGCTGGAATATTTATCCAAGGAATTGAACCTGCATATGTTTGCTAATGAGAATTAATTATTATGTATAGTTATGAAGAACTCTTTTCGATGCTTGAACGCGCGTTTCAGTGTATTATGGAACGCGATACGGAAGGGCTTGTAAAGCATTTGGACATTGTTCATCAGGCATTGGAACAGACGGATCAATATCCGGAACTGGAAGGCGAATGGAGTCTCTTGATGTCCATGCGCTGGTTTTTGGAGCCGGATCAGGCAATCCTGCATTTGGAGAAAGCAAGAGAATTGATCGAGGGTCATTCGAAGCTGATCCCGCGTGCCACCTGTTTTTATTCGGAGGTTTACGGTCCGCTGTTCTTATTTTTAAGAGAACCGGGCACTGCAGATGAGACCGGAAAAAAATTAGAGCGTATGATGGAGCTGTATGCTTCTTTGCTGGATCGTGTCAGTCGGTGTGATCAGATCTATTATGCACAGCTTGCATTTTACCGAGGTGAATTTGAAAAGGCGCAGCGTTTTCTTTTGAAGGCAGAAGGAAGTGCGAAACAAGTTGGAAATATGATGGATCTGCTTTGTGTCGCAGAGTATAAGGCACGCCTTTCTGTTCATTTGAGCGATCCGGTTATGTGGAATCAGGCTTTTGCTTTTATCTGTGGGATGCAAAATCACGAGGACCGTGTTTTGCGCGAAATTGCAGCTTGTCTAAAGAGTAAACTTCAGATGTCGGTCGGGGTTATGTCCGGAGTTCCGCGCTGGATCCAAAACGGAAAATTTGGTGCGATCTCAGATGAAGGGCGTTATCGTTTGGTGGAGGATCATGTGAGCCATGTGGCTTTTCCGCTGATCTGGATTACATATACCGAATATATATTGTATAATGCAGAATTCTATCGAGTGATCAACAGTGTCGATATCGCAACAAAGCTTTATGGACTAAACTGGCTGATGCTTTATGACAGTTATTTTTGTCTTTGTAAAGCCAGTGCATGGAGTGAGATCGGCGATCAGGAACAAGCAAGAAAATATTTGATGGAGGCTGTAAAGAGTCTGGCTCCGGATCGCTTATGGTGGTTTGGTACGGAGTTTTTCCCAACCTTAGGAGAAAACCTGCTTCCGATCCTGGAACCTCAGGGAGAGTCTGCGGTCAATTCTTATAGGATCGTGTCAAAAGAGTATGCCTCTAAGTTAAAGTTGATCCGCAATGTGATGTCAGAATCGGAGTTTAGGGAGGCTCTGACAGAAAAGGAGCAGATGGTTGCGAGACTGGCAGCACTGGGATATAAAAACGAAGAAGTTGCAGAGCAGTTATTTATCAGTCCAAATACAGTCAAATTCCACCTTGCGAATATTTATAAAAAACTTCGGATCAAAAATCGTGTGGAATTAAAGAATACGATGGAAATCTCTCAAAAAAATGAATATGCCTACTGGACAGAATTGAATCGAAAATGATAATGAATTTCTGAACGGGTAGTATACAGAAAAAAACTACCCGAAAAGGTGGGGCAAAGAAAGAACGTTCGTGTTATGATTATGTCGTAACAAAAACGTTCTTTTTATGTTCTTAGGATACCTCCGAAAATCCTTACAGTAGAGCGTTTTTGTTACATCTTTTTACAGGCCTTTCAATCTCGTCTGAGGATCTGGTTTATAACCGGAATTCTTCGGACGAGATTTTTTAAATCACGAAGTATAACTTATAATTATGAAAGGGATACAAAATCGGTATAGGCAGAATGGTGGGTTATAATTGCAAAATAGATCTGAATGGGATAAGATGGTTTTAGAATATTAAGATGAATATGGAGGAATCATCATGGAATATAGAATTGCAACTATTTCAGGCGACGGTATCGGTCCGGAGATCGTAACTGAGGCGAAAAAGGTATTAGACCGCGTAGGCGAAGTATACGGACATAAGTTTAATTACGAGGAAGTGCTGATGGGTGGTATTTCCATCGATACATATGGAGTTCCGTTGACAGAGGAGGCACTGGCAACTGCAAAAGCCAGCGATTCCGTGCTTCTGGGCGCCGTAGGAGGCAATGTGGGCAATTCTCGTTGGTATGACGTGGCTCCGAACCTGAGACCGGAGGCGGGCCTTCTGGCGATCCGTAAGGGCTTAAATCTGTTTGCCAACATTCGTCCGGCATATCTGTATGACGGACTGGATGAAGCATGTCCGCTGAAAAAAGAGATCATCGGCGACGGTTTCGATATGGTCATCGTTCGCGAGCTGACCGGAGGCTTGTATTTTGGTGAGCGTCACACAGAAGAAGTGAATGGTATCATGCAGGCAACGGATACTCTTGTATACAATGAAAATGAGATCCGCCGTGTGGCATTAAAAGCATTTGATATTGCCATGAAGAGAAATAAAAAAGTGACTAGTGTAGATAAGGCAAACGTACTGGATTCTTCCAGACTTTGGAGAAAAGTGGTGGCAGACGTTGCCAAGGATTATCCGGAAGTTACACTGGAAAATATGCTGGTTGATAACTGTGCAATGCAGCTTGTTATGAATCCGGGCCAGTTTGACGTTATCCTGACAGAGAACATGTTTGGCGATATTTTATCAGACGAGGCCAGCATGATCACAGGCTCCATCGGTATGTTATCATCTGCCAGCCTGAATGAAGGTAAATTTGGTCTGTATGAGCCGAGCCACGGTTCTGCACCGGATATTGCAGGCAAAGGCATTGCCAATCCGATTGCAACCATTCTCTCAGCAGCTATGATGCTCCGCTTCTCCTTTGACTTAGATCAGGAGGCAGATGCGATCGAAAATGCAGTAAGAAAAGTTCTGGCTGACGGATATCGTACCGTTGATATTATGGCAGAGGGAATGACACAGGTTGGCACTGTTGAAATGGGAAAACTGATTTGCGAAAGAATTTAAAAGAAAAGTGCGGGATTTGTCAAAAAATCCTGCACTTTTTTATTGCTTTTGCATAATATATGTGATAGGATAAATGAAATTACACAATTTAATGCGTGACCAAAGTAAAGCATTAGAGGAGGAGGAGTATGAGAGTCTATAATTTTTCAGCCGGTCCGGCTGTCCTTCCGGAGGAAGTATTGAGAGAGGCAGCAGCAGAGATGCTGGATTATAACGGAACAGGAATGTCTGTGATGGAGATGAGCCATCGTTCAAAACCATTTGAGGAGATCATCGAGACCGCAGAGCAGGACCTGCGTGATTTATTACAGATTCCGGATAATTATAAAGTATTATTCCTACAGGGAGGCGCTCACCAGCAGTTTGCGGCGGTTCCGCTGAACTTAATGAAGAATCGTGTCGGCAACTATATCATTACCGGCCAATGGGCAAAGAGAGCCTGGAAAGAGGCTTCTAAGTATGGTAAGTCGGTAGCACTCGCTTCCAGCGAAGATAAGACATTCAGCTATATTCCGGATTGCTCCGATCTACCGATCGATGAGGATGCGGATTACGTATATATTTGTGAGAACAATACCATTTACGGAACTAAGTTCCATGAACTTCCGAATACAAAGGGGAAGATCCTGGTTTCTGACGTATCTTCTTGTTTCCTTTCTGAGCCGATGGATGTGGAGAAGTATGGTCTCATCTATGGCGGCGTACAGAAGAATATCGGTCCGGCAGGCGTGGTGATCGCGATCATTCGTGAGGACCTTTTAACTGATGATGTGCTTCCGGAAACACCGACAATCCTTCAGTACAAGATCCAGGCAGATGCAGGATCCCTTTATAATACTCCGCCGTGTTACGGAATCTACATTTGCGGAAAAGTGTTCAAATGGCTTAAAAAACAGGGTGGCCTTGAAGCTATGAAAGAAAAGAACGAGCGCAAGGCGAAGATCCTGTATGATTTCCTCGACAACAGTAAACTGTTCCACGGAACTGTAGCTCCGAAGGATCGTTCTCTTATGAATGTTCCGTTTGTAACAGGTGATAAGGAAATGGATGCCTTGTTTGTAAAAGAAGCTGACGCAGCCGGCTTTGTAAATCTGAAAGGCCATCGCTCTGTGGGCGGTATGAGAGCCAGCATCTATAATGCAATGCCGGAGGAGGGTGTTGCAAAGCTCGTCGAGTTTATGAAAGAATTCGAAGCAAAATACGGAAAACCGGAGGCATAACAGGATGAGAAAGATTAGTTGCTTAAATGCCATTGCAGATTGTGGTCTGGCACGTTTGACAGATGAATATATAAAAGTAGAGAATCCGGCAGAGGCAGAGGGCATTCTGGTACGAAGTGCTTCCATGCATGAAATGGAGTTTTCCGACGAGCTCTATGCGATCGCAAGAGCCGGTGCGGGAGTCAATAACATTCCTCTCGATCGTTGTGCGGAAAAGGGTATTGTCGTATTTAATACACCGGGCGCCAATAAAAATGGTGTAAAAGAACTTGTATTAGCCGGATTGCTTCTTTCTTCAAGAGACATCGTTGGCGGTATTGAGTGGTGTCGTACACAGAAAGATGAGCCGGATATTGAAAAGAAAGTAGAAAAAGGCAAAAAGGCTTTTGCAGGATGCGAGATCAAAGGTAAGAAACTGGGTGTCATCGGCCTCGGTGCCATTGGCTGTGAGGTTGCCAATGCAGCGATCGGTCTCGGAATGGATGTATATGGATACGATCCGTTTATTTCTGTTAATGCAGCCTGGATGCTTTCCAGATCTGTAAAACATATTCTGGATGTGGATACTATTTACAGAGAGTGTGATTACATTACCATCCATGTACCGCTTATGGATACAACAAAACATATGATCTGCAAAGATTCTATGGAGAAAATGAGAGACGGAGTTGTGATCCTAAACTTTGCAAGAGATCTTTTGGTCAATGACGATGACATGGAAGCTGCTTTACAGAGTGGAAAAGTGAGAAAATATGTGACCGATTTCCCGAATGCCAAGACAGCGTCCATGGAAGGTGCGATCGTGATCCCACACCTGGGTGCTTCCACAGAAGAATCAGAAGAAAACTGTGCGATGATGGCAGTTGATGAACTGAGAGATTACCTGGAAAACGGAAATATTCGCAACTCGGTAAACTTCCCGGCGTGTGATATGGGCGTCTGCAATGATGTGGCCAGAATCGCCGTGCTCCATGCAAACATTCCGAATATGATCGGTCAGGTTACAGCAATGCTGGGCAACGACGGTATCAACATTACCCATATGACCAATAAGAGCCGCGGCCAGTATTCCTACATGCTGCTGGATCTTGAGAGCACTGTGAATGCAGAGGCGATCAAGCATCTGGAGAAGATACAGGGAGTATTTAAAGTGAGAGTAATTAAATAAGATTTTGTTGAGGAGGCGTTTTTCAAGCGCCTCCTGCAAATTTCCAATATTGTACATAGCTTTATAAAAAAGACAATAGTTTGAATAATTATATACAATTTGACAATTGATAGATAACTGTAAAATAGTATAAAAATATTTGCAAAAAGATGTTGACAAAACAGAGGTGTTGCACTATAATAAAGACAACAAAAACAAACACCGAAAAAACAAAATCTAAGTAAAGGAGGTACAGACCACCGAGAACGTAAATTTTGTTTAGCTTTTAAAACTCCCTTAATTAAAAGACTAAACACAGGACAAACACAAAACCGGAAGAAAAATGAATTTAAAAGATTAGAATATATTACTTAAAAATATGACGAGAAAGTATTAATAAGATAAATATACTGATCGATATGAAAAGAAAATCAGAGATAAACATTCAAAGTAACCGGCAGAGTGATAAAGAAAAACTTAATATAGAAGATAAAAGAAACGTTCAAGAATATATTCTAAGAAATATATGAGAACTAAAAAAGAAAAAATTCCCTTAAGAAAAAAATTGGTAATAGATAAACCCCAAAAAACCAAATTAAAGTTATAAGGAGAATAAAAAACCGATGAACATCGAAATGTAAAGTGGGTATCGAAAAAAAGATAATATTTTCGGTACCCACTTAAAATTTGTCTATTTTTATATCTATACGCCGCTGAGATCGAACGGAGGCGTATATTCTTCTTTTGCACTGCTTTTTTCCTGCATGAATCCATGCACCAATCCCAAATTAATAGCTGTATCCAAAACTTTATTGTACTCATAGGAAGTGATCCGTCGATTGATTTCTTTATATTCGGAGCTTTTGTGGAATGGAGTATACTGGCTCATAAGGCTGACCAGATATTTTCCTTCCGGAAGGGAGTCTTTGATCCAGTGAAGCAGTCGGATGGAATCATCTTTGGCGCCCGGAAGAACCATGTGGCGGATGATCACGCCTCGGTCCAGGAGATCAGGATTCTGTTTGTTCCATGTTAAACCACCGGTAATTTGGACCATTTCTTCAATAGCTTTCGATGCATGTTTAAAATAATCTCCGGCTTTGGAATATTTTGCGGACAGTTCGGAGTCATAATATTTCAGGTCCGGTAAATAAATATCTATGTAATCAGAATATTCCCGGATGGTTTCCACACGTTCGTATCCTCCACAGTTGTATACAACCGGAATCGTCAGCTTTGGACCAAGCAGATCTAACGATTCCTTAATTGAAGGAAGGTAGTGTGTGGCGGTAACAAGGTTGATGTTGTGAGCACCCTGTTCCTGAAGTTCCAGGAAGATGTCAGCCAGACGATTTACTGTGATCTCTTTTCCGAAATTGTCGTGGCTGAGAGTATGATTCTGGCAGAACACACATTTTAGATTGCAGCCGGAGAAGAATACAGTTCCGCTGCCGTTGGTACCGCTGATGCAAGGCTCTTCCCACGGATGGAGCGCAGCGCGAGCGATTTTTAATGTACTGCCGGCCTGACAATAGCCATGACCGGTTCGGCGGTCTACGTGGCACATTCTAGGGCAAAGTGTGCAAGAGGTGTATGAAGATGACATAAAGATCCTCCATGAAAGAGGCCGCAGCAGGTGCGGCCCGGGTTGGTTAGTGATGATTTTCCGGATCCCAACTGTGTTCCGGAAGAAAACGGTAAAGCTGATTGTAGTGTTCAACCTCTGCGTCATCAATAGGAGCTGCATGCATAAGGCCTGTACATTCCATGGCGGAGCAGGCTTGAATGTCAATGTCAAAATCCGGTTCGGATGCAGTGGTCTTTTTTGCATTTGGATTCATCATGATCACCTCACCAATAGTATGGGGGGATGAGCATGAAACCATACGAGACCGGGCTGGCAATCAATTACAGATACTCGCGAATCATATTCCACTCACTTTTCAGTCGTTCCAGAGACCAGGCAGCGTTTGCCGGACTTGTGGAAGGCAGACGGATGGCCTGACGACCAATTAGTTTTTCCTGATATTTGCGATAATATTGATGAGAGGTTGCCCCATTGCAGAAAATCTGCAGATCCGGTGCTTCGGACAAAATGATGGACAGATCGGTCGGAACTACGTTTTTAATGGAACTGTCGCTGGAACCTTCAATGGTACAGGATGCGATGGTATCCCAAACTGCAATATGATTATTTAATAAGAATGTTCTCTTCTCCTCAATGGTCGTCGGGACCGGCTGGTCCATGACGGCAGCCAGGGTTTTCCAGAAGCGGTTTTGCGGATGATGATAAAAGAAACAACCCTCTCTGGACTTCACGCTTGGAAATGAACCCAAGATCAATACTTTTGAGTTTTTATCATAAACCGGTTGGATCGGATGTTTGATAGAGTTCATATTTGTCCTTTCTGGTCAGATTTTAGATTCTTTGTTTAAAAGTATCGCAAAAAAGGTGTATTTTGTCAAAGAAAACACAGAAATTTAATATTTTTTTTATTGCCTTATGGGGAAACTCAACTTATAATGATTAGGAATTGTGAATCATGGGGTATTAGACCCATGATGAAATAAGAAAGTGGAGAAATAAGAATGGATAAAAGACCAAACAAGAAAAATGGGAAAAAGCCTGAAGGCCCAAGCATAGGCGTTCTTACCATTATTCTGCTGATCACGGTGGTTGTAGTCAGCCTGATGAACTCTGAACTGAAAAAGAGACAGACAGAGCAGGTGGGCTATAAACAGTTTATTGAAATGGTAGAGAGCGGAGAGGTAGAGGAAGTACGTTATTCCGGAAACCGTATTTATATTGTTCCGAAGACATCATCCACTCAGTATTCTCGCCTGATCCAGTATTATACTGTTGAGGTTCTGGATCTGGATTTGACCAACCGTTTACTGGATGCTAATGTGGAGATCCGCCAGGAGGAATCCAGTACCGGAGATCTGATCCTGGAGTTTGTACTTAGCTGGCTGCTTCCGTCAGCGCTGATGATCGGACTGTTATACTTTATGTTCGGTCGTATGGGCGGCGGCGGAGTGATGGGCGTCGGAAAGAGCAATGCAAAGGTCTATGTTCAGAAAGAGACCGGTGTGACATTCTCTGATGTTGCAGGCGAAGATGAGGCCAAGGAGTCTCTTGTGGAGATTGTAGATTTCCTTCATAACCCGCAGAAGTATACAAAGATCGGTGCGAAACTTCCGAAGGGTGCGCTCCTTGTAGGACCGCCTGGTACAGGTAAGACACTCCTTGCAAAAGCAGTTGCAGGTGAGGCACATGTACCGTTCTATTCCCTGTCCGGTTCTGACTTTGTAGAGATGTTCGTTGGTGTCGGTGCATCCCGAGTACGTGACTTGTTTAAGCAGGCACAGCAGTCTGCACCGTGTATCATTTTCATTGATGAGATTGATGCCATCGGTCGAAGCCGTGATTCCAGAATCGGAGGTAACGATGAGCGTGAGGCAACATTAAACCAGCTTCTTTCTGAGATGGATGGTTTTGATTCTTCTAAGGGTCTTCTTGTTCTGGCGGCTACTAACCGTCCGGAGATCCTGGATCCGGCTTTACTTCGTCCGGGACGTTTTGACCGTCGTATCATCGTTGATAAACCTGACCTGAAGGGTCGTGTGGAGATCCTGAAAGTACATTCCAAGGATGTACGTCTGGATGAGACCGTTGATTTTGAAGAAATTGCACTTGCAACATCCGGTGCAGTTGGTGCAGATCTTGCGAACATGATGAACGAAGCTGCGATCAATGCAGTTAAGCATGGTCGTCTTGCAGTATCTCAGAAGGATCTGTTTGAGTCTGTTGAGATCGTCTTAGTGGGTAAAGAGAAGAAAGACCGCGTATTAAGCAAAGAAGAGAGACGTATTGTTTCTTACCATGAAGTTGGTCATGCACTGGTTACTGCGCTTCAGAAAGATGCAGAGCCGGTTCAGAAGATCACGATCGTTCCGAGAACGATGGGTGCCCTTGGTTATGTTATGCAGGTTCCGGAAGAAGAGAAGTACTTAAATTCCAAGAAGGAGCTGGAAGCGATGCTTGTGGTTTCTCTTGCAGGCCGTGCTGCGGAGGAACTTGTATTTGATACAGTTACAACAGGTGCTGCCAACGATATCGAGCAGGCTACAAGAGTTGCCCGTGCGATGGTAACTCAGTACGGTATGTCTGAGCGCTTTGGTCTTATGGGTCTTGCAACTCAGGAGAGCCAGTATCTGTCCGGCCGTGCAGTGCTGAACTGTGGCGAAGCGACAGCAGCAGCGATCGATGAAGAAGTGATGCATATGTTAAAAGCGGCTTATGAGGAAGCGAAGAGACTTCTTTCTGAGAATCGTAAGGCGATGGATCACATTGCGGACTTCCTGATCGAAAAAGAGACCATTACCGGTAAAGAGTTTATGGAGATCTTCCATAAAGTTCAGAACGGGGAAGAGATTGAAAACGAAGTTGTTGCAGAAGAGCATCCGGCAGTTGAAACCGAAGCAGTTGTGGAGGAGCAGCCGGTAGTTGAAACTGAAGTGGCGGCAGAAGAACAGCCGACAGAAACTGAATTAACAACAGAAGAAGTTGTTGAAACAGAAGAAAAAGAAATGTAAAATATAAGCAGCAGGATGTATTTCGAAACGGAATGCATCCTGTTTTTTCATATGAAAAACGAATGGAGAGATAAAGATGAACATATTATTACCCTCATTTCTTCTGGTATCAGCTTTTTTATCAGTCAATGATGCATCTGCAGGCGATCAATGGGCCCTTCGCAACGATGGAGGATTTTATTTTGAAGAAATGAAAGAACGCCATTACCTTAACGGAGATCAGGAATTGATCGCGCAAGGTCCCGGTGCCTGGACTGAGCAGAGCTTATATGAGGTACGAGATGTCTTAGAAAAAAAGGAAGCAGTCAGTGGCATTGATATCAACATAGAAGAAGCATGGAAGCAGTACGGAAATGGCAGCCGAGAGGTTGTGGTTGCGATGATCGATACGGAGATTGATTTCAGTCACGAGGATCTTCAAGGCAGGGTATGGTTCAATGAAGATGAAATACCGGGAAACGGGATTGATGATGATCAGAATGGTTATGTTGACGATGTAAACGGATGGAATTTCAGTGGTGATAATAATCAGTCGGCTGTTTCCGTCGGTAATATACATGGAACGCATGGAGCAGGAACCATTTGTGCGGTTTCCAATAATGGAGTGGGAATTTCGGGAATAGTACCTGGAGACAAGATTAAGATCATGCCAATTAAAGTTATGGAGGATAATGGTGGAAACAGCAGTACTACACTATTGATCCGGGCGATCAAATATGCCCAGGAAAACGGAGCAGATATTTGTAACCTCAGTTTCGTTTCTATGTATAATGACAGTACCTTATACAACACCATGAAACAATCTCCAATGTTGTTTGTTGTGGCAGCCGGAAATGGAGAGGCAGGGCATGATTTTGGTAACAACATTGATGAGAAACCGGTTTATCCGGCGGCATTCGATCTGGAAAATATGATCACGGTTGCAAATCTGACTTGTGACGGAAGTTTAAACGGAACGTCCAACTATGGAAAAATCAATGTAGACTTGGCAGCACCCGGAACGAATATTCTCAGTACGGTACCGGGTAATGCATACAAACAGATGTCAGGCACTTCGATGGCGGCCCCGATGGTGACAGGAACTGCAGCTATGCTCTATTCAAGATATGCAGATATTAATATTTATGAAATAAAGGATATATTGTTGCGAACAGTTACACCATTGGAGAAGCTAAACGGAAAAGTAGCATCAGGAGGTATGCTTAATTCCGGAGCAGCGCTTGCTTTCGACAGAAGCAAGGCTTCGGGTAAGAAGCGTTCCGTTTCCGGATCAAATAAAAACAGTGCACCGGTTGTGGAGTCGTTTTTACAGGAGCGAGAAGGGGAAAAAATTTTGATGATCCGTGTTGTTGATCCGGACAATGATATTAAACATATGTTGATAACCCGAGGCCTTAAGGATCTTTCTTACTTTACATCAGGATCCGAAGGTATCTCGCGATTTTCTGTAAATGAGCATGGCTTGATTTCTTATCGAATTCAGGTGCATGGTGTATACACAGTCTTGATCACCGATGAGGCTGGTCATGTTACACTGGAACATATATCGACATATCCGGAAAATCTTGGACCGGGAGCAGTTGCGAAATAATTCATTAAGAAAGAGCTATGACGTAAGAATGTCATAGCTCTTTTTCATGTTACCAAAAGTTATCAAAATAAACCAGTTATCCAGGCAAAGGCAGTCATCAATACACCTACCAGGAAGAAGTATTTAAATGCATATTTCTGCCATTCACCAATGTCCAGTTCGCACATTCCTGTAAAGAGGAAGAATGTTCCGATCATTGGAGAAAGCGGCCAGCCGAGGGTGATCTGTCCGATGATGGATGCTCGGGCAATATCCACACCGTGTACGCCCAGTGCTTCAGCAACTTCTACGATGATTGGCATGATTCCATAATAGTAGGAGTCAGGATCAAAGAGGATACTGAGCGGAACGGATAATACACCGATGATTGGTGCCATAAAACCGGAGAGGGATGACGGGATCAGCTTTACCATGGTATTTGCCATGGCAGCGGACATTCCTGACTGACCCATGATTCCCATTAAGATACCGGCAGCGAAAATGACACTGCAAAGTAAAATTGCGTCTTTTCCCTTTTCTTCGATCAGATTACGCTGTGTCTGCGGATCTCGATAGTTGATCAGTAATACCAGACATACGCCAACCATGAAGGAAACCACAGGAGGCAGAATGGATGAAACCATCATTCCTAACACACCGATGATCAGGATCCAGTTGATCACGATTAGTTTTGGACGGCGCATCTTTAACTGCGCTTCAGTTGGCTTGGAAGAATACTCTTCAAAGTTAAAACCGGTGCCTTCCAGCAAGATACCTTCTGCGATCAGGCGTTTCTTCTCATTTCGACCCACAAAATAACAGATGATGAGTGATACCAGTAATCCGAAAACCTGGGTTGGTATGAATGGGATCCAAAGCTCCATAACATCCATTTCAAGGGCAGTTGCTGCACGGAGTGTAGGACCGCCCCACGGGATCGCATTCATGATACCGGCAGCCAGACCAAGAGGCAGTGCCAGCGAAGTGTTTCGCATCTTCAGTTTCTTGAAGATCGGAAACATTGCCGGAACGACAAGGAGTACGGTAACGACTCCGGATCCGTCCAGATGCACAAGCATTGCAAAGAAGAATACTCCCAAGATCAGGCGGATCGGATCGCCTTTTGTTGCTTTGATGATGGCATTGATAAATGGATCGAAAGCGCCCGTTTCACTGATGACTCCAAAGAAGATGACCGAGAAGATGAACATGATTCCAGTGGTGGAAACGGAGCCCAATCCTTTTGTAATATAGGTTCCCAAATGTGCGCCATGACCGATCAGCAGGCAAGTGATCATCGGAACACCTGCGATGGCGACATATGGGGAAACGACTTTACGATTTAATAACAAGAGAATTCCTGCAATGGTCAGAAAACCGGCCACGCTAAGTACGAGTTCTGACATGATGTTCTCCTAACTATTTTTTCGGTTTGATTGCCTGAGGAACTACGTCTTTTGGAATCGGGCATTCGTATTTTTTACCACCGAGACGAGTTTCAAGTTCTTTCTTTGCGGCTTCGATCTTCTCCGGGTTTTCTACCATATCAATCGCTGTTCCGGCCATAACCTTTGCAGTAAAGAGCATACCTTTGTAAGCGATTGGGGATTTGCCCTGAGCGGTTCTCTGCCAGGAATGGGCTCTGGTACCGGCAGCTTCTGTCATACCCTTGAACTGGACGGTCGGGCAAACGTAACTTACATCGCCAACGTCGGTGGATGCGGACAGACAGTTTTCTACATCGGCCAATGGAATAATAAAATCATAAATATCTGCATCGACGAACGGTGCCATTACAGCTTCTGCTGCAGCTCTGGAACGTTTTTCATAATGTTTCATACGATCCTGAATATCCAGTTTCACATTTCCGTAAGAAGCTTTGATCTCTGCAGCAAATCGATAATCCTCTTCGGTGTAAGGTTCTCTTTCAATCTCAAGAGCATTTTTATACATAACTTCCTGAAGAACTGTATTGTCTACCAGGTTGGAACAAGCTTTGATAAATTCCAGTTCCATTTTTGTGCTTGTCATTAATGCAGCACCTCTGGCGATATCATTGATACGCTCATAGATCTCTTTCACCTGGTCATTTTTCGGAGCACGGATCAAATAAAGAACTTCTGCGTATGGCTGAACTACGTTAGGAGAGAATCCGCCGGTATTGGTAACTGCACAGTGGATTCTTGCTTCCTGGATCACATGCTCACGTAAATACTGAACGCCTACGTTCATGAGCTCTACTGCATCATAGGCACTTCTTCCTTTTTCCGGAGCGGATGCAGCATGGGAAGAAATTCCGTGGAAGCGATAACTGATCTGGTAGTTTGCCAGTGTACTTCCGACCCACACTTCATTGGTAGCCTGTGGGTGCCAGGAGATTGCAAAATCTACATCATCGAAGGCACCTTCTCTGGCCATGAAAGCCTTTCCGGATCCGCCTTCTTCGCCCGGACATCCAAAGAAGACAACTGTACCTTCTTTATTATTATTCTCGAGATATTCTTTCATGGCAACTGCAGCAGCAATGGATCCGACACCAAGAAGATTGTGACCACATCCATGACCTGCAGCTCCGGAGATCAATTCTTTTCTCTCTGCACAGCCTGCCACCTGGCTGAGGCCGGAGAGGGCGTCAAATTCGCCAAGGAAACCGATGACCGGTTTTCCATGTCCATATGTACCTGTGAATGCAGTAGGAATATTTGCGATATTTTTTGTTACCTCAAATCCTTCCTTTTCCAGCAGTTCACAAAGGATTTCCATAGATTTATGCTCCAGGAACGCAGTTTCCGGATTCTCCCAGATCAGGTCGCTGGTCTTGCAAAATAATTCACGGTCACGATCAATTGCTAATAACGCTTCATTTTTTGTAATTCCCATAGATACCTCCTAATTCAATTCCGGTAAGCAAGCTTTGATCACGGCATCTGCCAGTACTTTGGAGCCTTTATCATTAAAATGAACAGCATCTGCATATAAGGAGTGATCAAATGCAGATGTGATGCTGTAAAGATCATTGACTTCTACACCGAGTTCTTCCATCACTTTGCAGGCTACTTGATTGTATTGTTCAATCTCGCGATTGTAACGGAGAAATTCCGGAAACTCTCTTTCTTCGATGACTGCAGTGGATAATGCAAAAACAACTTTTGCATTCGGAAACAGGAAACGGATTCGTTTGTATACACGTCTAAGCAGGTTTTCGTAGAATTCCAAAGGAGTCAGCGGTTCATCATCGAACAGACGCAGAACATCCCACAGTCCATTGTTCCAATGAACGACGTCAATTTCCTCAGCAGGTACAACGGCAGCCCATTTTTGCAGGAAGCGAAGTGTAAATTGTGCAAAACGACAGTTTTCATTCGGACCGTAAACGTTGGCAATACCAGCCAGTTTTTCCTTCACAAAGATTTCGTAACCAGGGCTGATGTTGTTATATTTAGAAGGATTTGGTGCACCAAAGCGAATGGAATCACCAACTAAGAAAATATTTTTCATAATGATAGTCCCCCTCTTGTAAAGTAGCGTTGTAATACGCCAAAGTTCCTATTTCTACTATAACTTAAATCGTCTGAAATTGAAATGGAGAAAATGCAACCATATGGAATTTTTGAAACTAAATTGAAATAACAAGGCAAAATATGATATAATCAATATGGTGATTTTATGTTGAATAATATAGAAAATTTAAAACTACTTAGTGTGATTAAAGGTTCGTCAACACACAATGCGGTACATACCGATTATCCACATCGACTAATCCTGCGTTTGGCCGGATCACTTCAATATGATCTTTCGAATGAAACACTGATTCTTGGTCCGGGGGATGCTTTGTTTTTGCCAAATAGCCCAAGGTATCGCGGGAGCTATGCATCAGAAGGTCCGTTCACGTACATTCTGATCAACTTTGAAGGTGAGCTTCCGGATACAGAACCGCGTGCTTACCCGATTTATGGAAGTCAGGAGTTGTATCATCTGTTTATGCAGATCTACCGAAGCTGGTCTGTCCAGACTTCTGCAAACCGGTGTCGCTGCATGGCTCTGTTTTATGAAATTTTGGCTCATTTTGCAGAGTTCGATAAAAAGGAAATCGCAGCCTCTTCGGTGATACTGGAACCTGCATTGGAGTATCTGGAGAACCACATTTTTGATCCGACTTTGAAAATCGGAGGGCTGCATGAATTATGCGGAGTCTCTGATACATATTTTCGTCGGATATTTTTAGAACAATTTGGAATTGCACCGAAACGATATGTGCAAGAGAGGCGCCTGGCTCAGGCGAAGGCGATCTTAGATAATGGAGAGTACAGCAGCATTGGAGAAGTCGCGCTGCTGACAGGATTTGAAGATGCTTTGTATTTCAGTAAAGCATTTCGAAAGAAATATGGTCATGCTCCGTCAGAAAGATGATTTTGGCTTGATTGTATCTAGCATAAGCTATTTTGCAATCCTAGGTACAGAAATTGGTAGAATATTGTATCTCGAATCTGGTCTACGCCTGTTTCAGGTACAATCACGCCTTAAAACAGCTAAATATCATCAAATTATGACTTCGATTGTACCTGAAACTAAGAATGACCTGTCTCTAGGTACAATAGTGCCAGGAAACGAAAAAAGGGACACATGAAAAAGTTTTCATGTGTCCCTTTTAGTATGTTTCATATTATTTAATAACGTGGATCCAACCTTCCGGAGCTTCGATTCTGCCCATCTGGATACCTGTTAATGTGTCGTAAAGTTTCTTTGTGATCGGGCCCATCTCGTTCAT
>JAFYOD010000046.1 GCA_017556515.1 Lachnospiraceae bacterium | reverse complement strand
GAACAAGCAGATGGCAGGTATGGCTTCCTTCGTATCCTTCACATTCTTCGCAGGTCAGTTCCAGTCCCTTTTCAACTGGACAAAACTTGGAACAATGTTAGCGATCGTTGGTGCTGACGCTCTCGAGTCCTTCGGTCTCGTCGGTATCCCGATGTTCGTTCTGTTCATCCTTTTAACAACATGTATCAACATGTTCATGTCCTCCGGTTCTGCAAAATGGGCAATCCTTGCTCCGATTTTCGTTCCGATGTTCATGTTACTTGGTTACCACCCGGGCTTCACACAGCTTCTTTACAGACTTGGTGACTCCCCGACAAACGCTATCACTCCGGTATCCGCTTACATCTGGATGGTACTTGAGATTGCAAGAACAAAATATGACAAGGATCTTACACTTGGTACAATGATCGGCGGCCTTGTTCCGATCGCTATCGTACTTGAGATCCTCTGGATCATCTTCATGATCATCTGGTACCTCACAGGTCTTCCGATCGGCCCGGGTACTCCGACAGCACTTCCGGTAGGTATCCTCTAATTGGAAACCTGGATACAAACTTGTATCCACACCAAATACATATCCCCGTAAAAAGAACCGTCCAGGCTTTGCCTGGGCGGTTTTTTATTTGAATGGTATTCAGAACGGAAACCAACAATTTATATATCGGTCATCCCATTTGATTCGCCCACTATTCAATTGAGCCTGTTTGCAAAATTCAATATAGCGATCTACGATCGTATATAATTCCTCATCTTTCTTGTTTTCCTTATTTTCTTCCAATACCTGTATATTCTTCTTCATAGGCGTTTCTCCTCTCATCTTCTCTTTGTATCCTTATCGTAACATGACCTTTTTGCGCTGTATATTGACCTTAATTATGTCCTTAATTAAGTTTTATATACTTTACGATGACTTTAATTCCCGTTATAATCGGATTAAAGCAATAATCTTGTCCCGAATATTCAAAGGAGGTATGCTTATGAAAATCCTTGTTGTTGGTGGAAAACGAAGTGTCGGTATCATCCAGCATGTCGCAGAGAATACCAAACTGACCGCAGATCTAGAATATCTATATACGGATACATATGAAGAAATCGTCGAAGAATTAGAATCGCGTCAGACAAGCTTCGATGGAATTCTTTTTACTGGCGCAACACCATTCGAATATGTCAGCGGGCGAGTACAGCCACTGATCCCTTGGGAAGCCCTTCCTCAAACACCTCAGGCATTTTTAGCCGCACTGTTAAAAGCCGGTTATAAAAATCAATGGAACTTACAAAAGGTCAGTGTCGATACCTATCCATCCGAGCTGATCCATAATGTTTACGATGAAATCGGGTTTTCTTCCGAAGAGCTCGACCTATACATTGCAAAATTTCAACCGAATGAAAAGACCTATATTGAAGATCTTATTGAGTTCCATACAGACAATTATCGCAGCCGACGTGTTTCATTTTGTATAACCGGAAACATCGCTGTCGCGAATGCATTAGCCAAGAATCATATCCCATATGTAAAAATTGATCCTCCGACAGACATCATCATCCAACAGATCAATGCGCTTCGCCTCAAACATCAGCTCAAGCTGGCCGAGTACAACCTGGTTGCCACCATCATGATCGACATCGAAATATACGCTGATCAATTATATAAAATAAGCGAACTGGAACGTTTCCATTCAGCAAACAAAGCCAAAGAAGCAATCTACGTATTCGCGTTAAATAACCGTGCTGCTGTTTTTGAAAAATCCGATGGTCATTTTGTTTTATTTACAACGCTTCATCAACTGGAACAGTACTCCGATTATTTCAAGATCTTTCCTCTGTTCCAAAATATTCGCAGAAATGAAAATATCAAAAATATTTCCATCGGTATCGGTTTAGGAACGGATTCGTATTCTGCAAAATTAAATGCAGAAAACAGCCTTCTCCTTGCCCATCGCCAAGAAAAAGACTGTCTCTATCTGACTTATGAAGATGGAAATATCGCAGGCCCACTCACTTATGAAACAGCTATTCAAGAATCCGATACGGTTTCAACTGCCAATAAACGCCTTTTAGAAATTTCCCTCCGATCTCAAGTTGGTATGAATACACTCAAAAAACTGGTGGCCGTTATACATGAATATGCCATTGAAGTAACAACTCCACAACAGATGGCCGAACTAATGAACATGTCCTCTCGCAACATGAACCGTCTTCTGTCCAAATTAGAAGAATGTGGTTATGTTAAAATTGCCGGGAAAGAGGCACGTGTAAGCTCCGGTCGTCCAAGCCGATTGATCCGGTTTTATTTTTAATCCTAAAAACCAAACGGTGCTGACTCTCCAAGATATCTTTTATACTCTTCCATAAATGTTTGTGCAGCCCTGGACTGATATGCATCCTTCAATGTAGCCAGACTGACCTCCCAGAACGTTCCGTAGGACTCTGGGATCTTATAACAGTCTATCGGCTTATTGAAGGATCTTCTGCGCCAGTAGCCGGCCGATACAATGGCTACACCGGCACCGGCTGCCGCCAGGTGGATCAATGTCTCCATATAGGTCGCCCGGTATGCACATCTCGGTGAGGAAATACCGGCAGTCTTCAAAATATTCATAACGCTGTCATACAAACGAAGATTGGACTCTGGCAGAAGAAAGGTTTCCTCGGTCAGATATCTTGGATCCAGCACCTTTTCGCTGCTGCCTTCTAGCCTTTCCGCATACCGTCCGGCCGGATGCCCCTGAGGGAGCAGGATCAGGAACGAATCCCTGGACAAACCATGGTACTCAAAACTGCTCACAGATTCTGAATTCGTCGGTTCTCGAAGAGCCGCCAGATCCAGCTTACCATTTAACAACATTGTCTCCAGTTCATCCGTTGTCGCCTCAACCATATTTACCTGAATGCCCGGATATTTCAAATAAAACTCTGCAAGAAACTCCGGAAACAGATACATTCCGCGATGCGGCGTCGCACCAACAGTCACGGTTCCCGTCTTCAATTCTTTCAGATTGCGAATTTCCTCGTCGAAGGACTCATAAATGTGCATAACCTTACTTGCCATCTGATAGAACTCTTCTCCTTCCGGAGTCAAGACAAGCCCTTTCGGAGTCCGTCGGAACAAGTCCGTTTCCAAAGACTCCTCAATACGCTTTACAGATTGGCTCAATGACGGCTGAGACACAAACAGCTTTCTTGCCGCCTGTGTTACACCGCCTTCTTCTACAATCGTTTTTATATAGATCAGATCTTTTTGATTCAGATACATTCCCTTTTCCCAGCTCTTCATAAATTCTCCGTTTCAAATTATATCATCACAACATCATCTCATTGTTTGTCCATAAGTAAAATCATATATATTATATCATATTAATAATATTTGTACAATGCGTCGACCTATACTATACTTACACACGAAGAACAAATGGCCGTGTTCTCAAATCATCACAAAGGGGGACATTTCTATGTCAAAAGAAAACTCAACCACAAAAAAATCATGGGTTGATTCCATGATCAGCGGCATCGAGGCTGTTTGTAACAAGCTTCCGCCTCCAGCCATTCTTTTCTGTATCCTATTCGTGCTGGTCGCAGTCGTTGGCGCGATCTTCAGCATGCTCGGTGTATCAGTCATTAACCCGGCTACAGGAGAAACCGTTGCATCTGCAAACCTCTTCTCCACTGCAGGTCTTCACTGGTTCCTCGACAATATGATCAAGAACTTTACAGGCTTTGCACCGTTAGGTCTGGTTATCGCCATGACCCTCGCGATCGGAATCTGCGAAGAAGCCGGTATGCTTGTAACTTTATTAAACTCTGCGCTGAAAAATGTACCGGCATCTATGGTTCCGTACGTGATCGCATTCCTCGGCACAGTCGGCAACATCGCATCTGATACAGCCATGGTCGTAATCCCGCCGCTGGCAGCGATCGTATACATGGGCGTTGGCAAACATCCGGTCATCGGTATGATGGTTGGTTATGCAGGCGCACAGGCAGGTTTCTCCGCAAACCTGATGATTGCAGGCACCGATACCCTGTTACAGGGTCTCACAAACCAGGCAATCAAAGGCTTCCTTCCGGACTCCACATTTGAAGTAGACCCGACTTGTAACTGGTTCTTCATGATCGCATCCACATTCCTCTGTGCACTCGTGATCGGTTTTGTCTCCAATAAACTGGTAGAGCCGCGTTTCGGCAAATACACAGGCGGCGGCAACGCAACGATCGAAGAAGTAACTCCGGAGCAGAAAAAAGGTCTCCGCGCTGCAGGAATCACAGCGATTATTTACATCCTCGTGATCCTGGCTCTGTTCTTTATGGGACCGCTGGCCGGCGAAGGCGGTGCATTCATCGGTTCTCCGTTACTGAAAGGCCTGATCCCGGTTCTCTTCTGCTTATTCTCCCTGTGCGGCCTTGCATACGGTTTCGGCGCAGGTACATACAAAAATGCCGTAGACGTAAACAAAGCCATGACAAGACAGATGTCCGCGATGGGCTCCTACGTATTATTCTGCTTCTTCTGCGGTCAGTTCCAGGGACTCTTCAACTGGACAAAACTTGGCACTATGCTCGCTGTTGTAGGTGCTGACGGCCTTGAAGCCATCGGTTTCACAGGCATTCCGCTCTTCGTAGCATTCGTTGCCCTTTGCGCATTCATCAATATCTTTATCTCCTCCGGTTCCGCAAAATGGGCGATCTTCGCTCCGATTTTCGTTCCGATGTTCATGCTCCTTGGCTACCATCCGGGCTTCACACAGCTCTTATACCGCATTGGCGACTCTCCGTTCAACTGCTGGACACCAATGTCTCCGTATATCTGGATGGTACTGGAAGTTGCAAAAGCAAAATACGATAAAGATCTTCAGATCGGTACACTGATCGCCAACATGATCCCGATTTCCATCGTTCTCCAGATCGTATGGGTAATCTTCATGATCATCTGGACAAGTGCCGGCATTCCGGTCGGTCCGGGCGTTGGCATGTTCTTACCGGCAGGTATCTTATAAATTCAGGCAATGCCTTGTTTACTATCCCCAAAAAGGCCGTATGGTTTCCCCATACGGCCTTCTAAATCTATTCTTCTGTTTTCCTTACAGCACTTTCACGCTCCAACATCTCTTTTTCCAGAATCCCTGCTGCCAGATAACACAACTCCGCACACGGGCGCTTCTGATAATACGCCTCAGTTCTCGCCTCCGGAACCGGATTGGTGTCATTATTAATTCCGGCAAGCAGTTCTCGGCAGATCATACTTCCTGCCTTCTCCTTAAACTCCCCCGCCAGCTTCTGGATCAGCGCATAATGCTCTGCCTTCTCCTCTCGCGCCTCAGGAGCCTCGTAGCCGTACAATACGCCCGCAACGAGTGCAATACCGCTCACGCATCCACAAAGCTCTCTAAGCCTTCCTACGCCCCCTCCGAAGGACGAAGCCATTCTGGCAGCCTGATCTACCCCGATTCCCATATCCTCCGCAAACGCCGCCGTAACGGCCTGTGCACAGCTGTATCCCTGTTCAAAATATGCTTTTGCTTTCTCTGAATGTGTCATATATGATCCCTCCCACGTACTTTCTGTCGAACGAAAGTCACTTGCAATTTCATTCTGTCTATGTTATACTATTTTCGTTATGCATTGGGCCATCGCCAAGCGGTAAGGCACAGGACTTTGACTCCTGCACTCGAGGGTTCGAATCCCGCTGGCCCAGCTATTACTACAGACAGAATCCTTATTTTTTAAGGGTTCTGTCTTTTTTTGCCACAAGCAAAAATCTATGAATCGTTCCTTCTATCGCACTGTTCTGCTTCCTTTTCGATTTCATACCATTATACCACACTCCCACTGCCTTTGCACTCAATACAAAAATCCCATTTTTCACACCGAAAAGCGCCTTGCTTTTTTTCTTTTTGCCTTCTACAATAAAAGCATTAGAAAATAAATGCTTGTTTTAATATATCTACGAGGTGAAATATGAACACAAAAATGATTTTTCTGGATCTGGACGGAACATTATTAAATGATAAGAAAGAACTTCCGGAAACAAATAAAAAGGCAATGGAAGCCGCTGTCGATGCGGGACATAAAGTTTTGATCTGCACCGGCAGACCGCTTTGCAGTGCTATAAAATTATTACCAATACTGGGGCTGGATAAACCAGGCTGCTATGCCATCACTTATAACGGCGGATTGATCTACGATGCCGGATCCAAATCAACCATTTACCAAAAGACATTACCGTTCGATTACGTAAAATACGTTTTCGAAAAAGCTTACGAGTTTGAAAACATTCACATTCAAACGTATACCGATACT
The DNA here is from genome assembly GCA_017556515.1 of Lachnospiraceae bacterium. Lineage (GTDB taxonomy): Bacteria > Bacillota > Clostridia > Lachnospirales > Lachnospiraceae > Pilosibacter. Next base: position 33 of record JAFYOD010000046.1, on the reverse strand, counting down.
CATCTAATCTGCGAATATGACACGAAGGAAAGT
>JAFYOD010000045.1 GCA_017556515.1 Lachnospiraceae bacterium | reverse complement strand
TACGAGTGGATTTTGCTTGGTAAATAATAATAGGTATCTGATAAAAAATCCCGTACATATCTTAAATGATAGGCGGAACGACTGCACTTCACAAGTTTTGCGCCCTTACAGAGGTCGCAGCATCCTTATCGCGACTGGCGTAAGGGCGTATAAAACGATGTGAAGTAAAGGTAGTTCGCCGTTTTTAAGATAGTACGGGATTTTCTACAGATACTATTTATTATTTTTACTAACTTAAATCCACACTTTATTCAGAATCCAGTCCTTCTGTACATTCTGTCTGGTAAACCACGCCTTCTTTCATAACAAATGCGCAGTCTAACAGTGCCTTCGGATCATTCAGAAGGTCGCGTTTCCAAGCAGCGATGTCTGCCAGTTTTCCAACTTCCAGAGTACCGATCTTATCATCTAACTGTAAAATCTCAGCATTGATCTTGGTTGCTGCGTGGAGTGCGCGGAAGCCTCCCATGCCACAATCCATCCATGCTTTGTACTCATAACCACTTTCGTAGTTCTGATGAGTTGCAACGAAGTCGGTACCAAATCCAAGTTTACATTTACAATTCTTGATCACTTCGCGTCCGGCCTGGAGTGCTTCTTTATAATATTCCAGTTTTCTGCGGTATTCCGGCTGCTTGGTCAGGATCTGAACCGGATCGTAATGAACAGCTTCTTCGTACGGGCAGAATGTTGGAACGATATAGGCGTTGTGGTCGATCACCATCTGAGCCGTTTCTTCATCTAAAAGGGAGCAGTGTTCCATACCATCGATGCCATATTTCAGAAGCTTCTGAATGTGGTTCGGGCTATATACGTGAGCGGTTACGGTTTTGCCCCATTCATGGGCAGTGCGGATGATGGATTCCATTTCTTCATCATTGAGCTGCTGCTGAGCCGGATTGTCGTATGGAGTAAAGAATCCTCCGGTTGCCATAATCTTGATAAAGTCTGCACCGTACTTGATCTCTTCGCGGACTGCATGTGCAAAGAAATCTTTTCCGGATCCCAGTGTCGGGCGGAGATTCTGGGCTACATTGCTGAATTCCGGATTTCTTGCGAAGCCCTGGGATAAATCGCCGTGGCTGCCCGGTGTACACATGAAGCGAGCGGCTGCAACGATTCGGGATCCTGTGTGATAACCATTGTCGATGGCACGTTTGACATCGATGACACCCATTCCGTTGGATGTGATACCGCCCATGTGACGGACTGTTGTGAAGCCGCGTGCCAGCGTTTTCTGTGCGGTGCGCAGAATGGCCAGGGTTTTCATCTCTTCGGATGTGGTATAGACTTCCTCACGGATGGTATGCCAGTCTAAAAAGTCCATATGCATATGGGCATCGATCATACCAGGTGTGACGGTTGCGTCAGACAGGTCGATCACCTTTGCAGATTCCGGCTGTGGGATGTCCGGACCAATGGCTTCGATCTTGTCATTGTTGATCAGGATCTTATAGTTTTCTTTAAACTCCGGGTCGATACCGTTATATAATTTACCGCAGATCAGGTAGGTTAAATTCTGTTTACTCATATGTTCCTCCTAAAAGATGGTTTAATGTGATAAAAAATTCACGCATTAAAGCATGAGGATATTGTATCATATTTATTTCTGTACGTCCATCATTGAAAAAAGGAAGATTCCGAATTATACTATGGTTAAGAGATTTAGGACAGGAGAGTTGGGGATATGGAAAAAAGATTTGATGTGACTGCGTTAGGAGAGTTATTGATCGATTTTACGGAAAACGGGATCAGTGGCCAGGGAAATCCGATGTTAGAAGCAAACCCGGGCGGCGCACCGTGTAACGTGCTGGCAATGCTGCAGAAATTGGGAAAAAAGACTTCTTTTATCGGAAAAGTCGGAAATGATCAGTTTGGCCGCATGTTAAAAGAAACGATTGAGCAGGTTGGGATTGATTCCGGAAATCTGATCATGGATGATGACGTGCACACGACTTTGGCGTTTGTACATACAATGCCGGATGGAGACCGTGATTTCTCTTTCTACCGTAATCCGGGTGCAGATATGATGTTAACGGTGGCAGATGTACAGAAGGAGAGAATTGAAGCATCCAGAGTGTTCCATTTTGGTACCCTTTCTTCCACACACGAAGGCTGTAAAGCGGCGACAAGATATGCGATCCAGTGTGCAAAAGAGGCCGGTATTCTGATTTCCTTTGATCCGAATTTACGCGAACCGCTTTGGAATGATCTGGAAGATGCCAAACGCGAGATTGCATATGGTCTTGGACAGGCGGATATCGTGAAGATCTCCGACAATGAAGTGGTTTTCATGACAGGAGAAGAAGATTATGAAAAGGCTGCGCAGATTTTAAAGGAACAGTATCAGATCCCGCTCTTATTTGTGACACTTGGCCGTGACGGAAGCCGTGTGTACTATAAAGATATTCGTGTGGAGGCAGCAGGATTTATTCAGGAGAATACCATTGAGACCACAGGTGCAGGAGATACCTTTACCGGATGTGTGCTCAGCAAGATCCTGGAACTTGGCGGTATGGAGAATCTGACAGAAGAACAGCTGGCAGAAATGCTGACATTTGCCAATGCGGGAGCTTCCATGATCACCACCAGAAGAGGTGCTCTGAAAGTGATGCCTGAAAAGGAAGAGATTTTAAATTTGATGAATAAATAAAAAAATGACTGGTTTCTAAACATCTTTGAAAAGGTGCAGAAACCAGTCTTTTTTTAGAATTTAATTGTTACAGGTCAACTCCAAGGAATTTCTTTGCTGCGATACCAACAAAGAAGGAGAGTACAGCTACGCTGATACTGATGATCGCCATCTCCATGAATCTGGATTTAAATGGCTGATCCTGTGCAACGGATGTGTAGTATGTAAATCCTGCAATGATCAGGACTACGATCAGGAGCATGCAGATCAATGCCGCGATGAAGTTTGCATTATCAAAGATCAGGTAAGGCATGATCAGTGCAATTACGGTAAAGAGGTAGGCAATGCCTGTATAGG
>JAFYOD010000324.1 GCA_017556515.1 Lachnospiraceae bacterium | reverse complement strand
CCAGGCTCGGTCACACCAAGAGCCGGCTTCATATCATCTAAAATTAATCTTGTAAGTTCATGCATCAAATTTGTCCTCCCCACATGAATCATAAGAGATTTTCCTTAACTTTCAGTATAGCATGGATGGGGAAGAATGGAAAGAAAAAACAGGGCCTGACATAAATGTCAAGCCCTGTGAAAAATCATAATATTAAGCTAAGATCGGCTTTAATGCCTCTGCAAGAGCATCCTTCTGAGCTTTTGCCTCAGCAACGTCTTTACCAAGAGTTGTGAAGTATGTCTTGATCTTCGGCTCTGTACCGGACGGACGAACAACAACTGTTGCGCCACCCTCAAGTGCGTAGATCAGAACGTTAGCTGCCGGAAGACCTGTCTCTTCTGTCTTCTTGTAGTCAGTTGCTTTTACGATCTTGTAGCCAGCGATCTCTGTCGGCGGGTTGTCACGAAGACCCTGCATGATGGAAGCCATCTTGTCCATACCTGTGAGGCCCGGGAATTCGAAGCTGTCTACGATGTTGAGGTAACGACCGTACTGAGCGTAGATCTCCTCAAGACGCTGTTTGATGGAGCTGCCGATGCTTCTGTAGTAAGCAGCCATCTCACAGATTAACATGGAACCGATAACCGCATCTTTGTCACGTACGTACGGACCTGCAAGGTAACCGTAGCTCTCCTCGAAACCGAAGATGAAGCGGTCAACTTCGCCAGCTGCCTCAAGACCTGCGATCTGGTCGCCGATCCACTTGAAGCCTGTAAGAACGTTTCTCATCTCTACGCCGTAGTGAGCAGCAACTGCATCAGCAAGCGGTGTGGAAACGATGGATTTTACTGCTACTGGGTTAGCCGGCATAGTACCCTTTTCGATACGGCCTGCACAGATGTAATCAAGAAGAAGAACGCCCATCTCGTTACCGTTTACAAGCTCGTATGTACCATCCGGACATTTCATAGCGATACCAACACGGTCAGCATCCGGATCAGTTGCTAACATAAGGTCAGCGCCTGTCTCTTCAGCAAGTTTCAGACCTAACTCAAGTGCAGCGTAGATCTCCGGGTTCGGATAGCTGCAAGTTGTGAAGTAACCGTTCGGGTACTCCTGCTCCGGAACGATTGTGATATCTGTGATACCCATATCGTCAAGAACTTTTGTTACCGGTACAAGACCAGCACCGTTTAACGGGCTGTAAACAAGCTTTAAGCCTGCTGTCTTAGCCAGACCCGGACGAACCTGACGGGACTCGATCGCATCGTAAAGAGCTTTCTTACAGTCGTCGCCAACGAAACGGATGAGACCTCTCTCAACGCCTTCTGCGAAGGAAATGTGCTGTGCACCTGTGAGAATGTCTGTCTTCTGGATCTCTTCATAAACGATAGCTGCTGCATCGTCTGTCATCTGGCATCCATCCGGACCATAAGCTTTGTAACCATTGTACTTAGCCGGATTGTGGGAAGCTGTAACCATGATACCAGCGTTACAGTTGTAGTAACGTGTTGCGAAAGAAAGTGCCGGTACCGGCATAAGAGCATCGTAGATTCTTACATTGATTCCGTTTGCTGCAAGAACGCCTGCTGCTTCTTTAGCAAAAACATCACTCTTTAAACGGCTGTCGTAGCTGATAGCAACTAACTGGTTTCCACCCTGAGTTTTCACCCAGTTTGCGAGACCCTGTGTTGCCTGGCGAACTACATGAATGTTCATACGGTTTGTACCTGCACCGAGAACACCACGAAGTCCAGCAGTACCAAACTTAAGTGCTACTGCGAAACGATCCTTGATTTCTTCATCATTACCTTCAATCTTTGCAAGCTCCGGCTTTAAATCTGCATCCTCTAAATCAGCTGCAAGCCAACGCTTATATTCTGCCTGATACATAGTCAGCACCCCCATATATTATTTGAGTATTTCAATAATTCTCTACTATATACTATACT
>JAFYOD010000323.1 GCA_017556515.1 Lachnospiraceae bacterium | reverse complement strand
GATCTTGGTGGTTGTGATATCCTATCCGATCGCGCTGACGCTTTCCAAGTACTTGCCAACGGTCTGGAGGGTATTGTCCGGAGGAAGAAACTTGCAAAAAACCTTGTAAGTACAAGAAAAAACACTTGCAATCGAAAATATTCTATGCTATACTGACTAAGCTGTTTACGTGGAGACACGATGAACAGAAGAATAGAAGGCGTGACTGTCAGTCATGTACTAAGAATAATAGTGAGGTAAACATCATGAGAGAGGGAATCCACCCAAATTACTATCAGGCTAAAGTTGTTTGCAACTGCGGTAATGAATTTGTAACTGGTTCTACTAAGAAAGACATTCACGTAGAAATCTGTTCCAAATGCCATTCATTCTATACAGGTCAGCAGAAGGCTGCTTCCGCTCGCGGACGTATCGAAATGTTCAACCGTAAGTATGGTGTGAAATAAGACAATTTGTGTTTGATTAATGAGGTTGAGCTTTTGGTAACGAAAACTCAACCTTTTTTTGTGGCAAAAGCCCGGAAAACGGAGGTATAAACATTTGAAATATTCCGGCATCGGGGGACAAGCGTTAATTGAAGGTATCATGATGAAATGCAAGGACGATTATGCGATCGCGGTTCGCAAACCGGATGGTGAGATTGTCGTTGAAAAAGATACCTACGTAAGTTTGACAGAGAAGATGAAACTTTTTTCTCTGCCATTTATCCGTGGAGTGTTCAATTTCGCGGATTCTATGATCTTGGGTATGAAAACTCTGACCCGTTCTGCAGAATTCTTCGGAGATGAGGAAGAAGACGAGGAACCGGGAAAGATTGAAAAGTGGCTGATCGATAAGTTTGGCGAGAGGCTGGAGGATATGATCATGTCAGCAGTGATGGTGCTGTCGGTGGTCATGGCCATCGGAATTTTTATGATCCTTCCGATGCTGATCTCCAACATCTTCCGTATGTTTATCGAGTCCGACACGATCATGGCCGTGTTAGAAGGCTGTATCCGTATCGGTATTTTCGTCACTTATATAAAACTGATATCTCGTATGGAGGATATCAAACGCACTTTTATGTACCATGGTTCAGAACACAAGTGTATCAACTGTCTGGAGCATGGTTTGGAACTGAACGTGGAAAACGTGATGAAGAGTTCCAAGGAGCATAAACGCTGCGGAACAAGTTTCCTTTTGATTGTTATGATGATCAGTATTCTGTTCTTCATGGTGGTCCGCGTGGATACGATCTGGCTGAAGATGCTGAGCCGAATTCTGCTGATCCCGGTCATCGCAGGTATTTCTTATGAAGTGCTTCGCCTGGCAGGACGCAGCAATTCGAAGATCATGGATATCATCAGCAAGCCGGGTATGATGATGCAGGGTCTGACAACTCTGGAACCGGACGAGAAGATGGCTGAGGTTGCGATCGCAGCTGTGGAAGCAATCTTTGACTGGAGAGCATATCTGGAGGAGAATTTCCCGGAGAAATATCCGAAGGGATATTTTGCGAACGTGGAGGCAGAAAAATAATGGAAACTTGGGCTCAGATTCTGGCATCTGGCCAGAAACAGTTGCAGGATGCAGGAATTGCAGAGTATAATTTAGATGCATGGTATCTCTTTGAGCATGCGTTCGGGATCAGCCGGATGCAGTACTTCATGTGTTCAGTCCAGAAGGCTGAGCCGACAGAGGAAGCGCTTAAGGAGTTTCAGGATGGTATCGCACGACGTGCGAAACGTGAGCCGCTTCAGCATATCCTGGGTACTCAGGAATTTATGGGACTGGAGTTCGAAGTGAACCGCCATACCCTGATCCCGAGACAGGATACAGAGACTCTGGTGGAGCTGGTCCTGGCAGAGCATAAAGAGAAGGATATCAAGCTTCTCGATATGTGCACCGGATCCGGCTGTATCGCGATCAGTCTGGCAGTGCATGGCGGATATGCCCATGTGGAAGCTGCGGACATTTCGACAGAGGCTTTAAAGGTTGCTGAGAAGAATGGAAAGAACTTGCTTTCCGAGAGGGAGATCCGTTTCCGTCACAGCGATCTGTTTTCAGCGTTTGACCAAAGTGCAGATAAATTTGACATTATCGTATCCAATCCTCCGTACATCCCGAGCGATGTGATCGAGGAGCTGGAGCCGGAAGTCCGTGACTTTGAACCGAGAAGCGCACTGGATGGTACGGCAGACGGACTGTTTTTCTATGAGAAGCTGGCGGAGGAATGCGGCAGATTCTTACGTGAAAATGGTTCCGTGTATTTTGAGATTGGACATGACCAAGGTGAAGCAGTGGAAGACCTGCTGAGAACTCATGGATTTAAAGATACAAAGACAATCAAAGATCTGGCAGGCAACGACCGAGTGGTCTGCGGCAGATGGCAGTCTGTGTAAGGCATTTACGCGGCTGCGACCAAGTGTAACAGGAGGTTACCCATGTTTGACCGTTTAGAAGACATCGTAAAACATTATGAAGAAATTATGTTTGAACTGAGCAACCCGTCCGTTACTGACGATCAGAGAAAGTTCCGTGCTCTTATGAAAGAGCAGGCAGATCTGACTCCGTTAGTAGAGACATACAAAGAGTATACTCAGGCAAAACAGACAGTAGAAGACAGCCTTTTCCTTCTTGAGGAAGAGTCTGATGAAGATTTAAGAGAGCTTGCAAAAGAGGAACTTTCCGAAGCTAAGAAAGCGATCGAAGAGCTTGAAGACAAGATCAAGATCCTTCTTCTTCCGAAAGACCCGAACGATGACAAGAACGTTATCGTTGAAATTCGTGCAGGTGCAGGCGGAGACGAGGCTGCATTATTCGCTGCTGAGTTATACCGTATGTATGTACACTATGCAGAAAGCCAGAGATGGAGATGTGAGCTGATCAACGTAAGTGAGAGTGGAATCGGCGGTATGAAGGAAGTTGAGTTCATGATCACAGGTCAGGGCGCATATTCTAAATTAAAATATGAGTCCGGTGTACACCGTGTACAGCGTGTTCCGGAGACTGAGTCCGGCGGACGTATCCACACATCCACAGCAACTGTTGCAATTATGCCGGAGGCTGAGGAGTTCGATATCGTGATCGAGGATAAAGACGTTCGTATCGATGTAATGCGTGCGTCCGGTAACGGTGGTCAGTGTGTCAATACAACTGACTCCGCGGTACGTTTAACACATATGCCGTCCGGTATCGTGATCTACAGCCAGACTGAGAAGTCCCAGCTGCAGAACAAAGAGAAAGCATTCCGTTTACTTCGTTCCAAGTTATATGATCTGGAACTTGAGCGTCGCCAGAACGAAGAGGCTGCTGAGCGTCGTTCTCAGATCGGTACAGGCGACCGTTCCGAGAAAATCCGTACTTACAACTTCCCGCAGGGTCGTGTGACAGAGCACAGAATCAAACTGACTCTGTACAGACTGGAGCCGATCATGAATGGTGATATTCAGGAAATCATCGACAGCCTGATCGCAGCTGACCAGGCAGCGAAACTCGCTAAGATGAACGAAGACGCGTAAGTTACAAACGAGAAGTGTCCTATGCCGGTCGAAAATGACCGGTGTAGGACATTTGTATTATCGTAATTGAGGTGACGAATATGAATAATAAAAAAACATTCTCTCCGATCCGAATCGGAATGAAAATGTTTCAGGGTGCACTGATCGGACTTGGTGCGATCCTTCCGGGCGTTTCCGGAGGTGTTCTGATGGTTGTGTTCGGTGTTTACAAGTCTGTCATGGAATTTTTGGCAGACCCGTTCCGCAAATTTAAATCACACTTTCCGCCGCTCTTTCCATATGGTGTCGGACTGCTTATTGGATTTCTGGGTGTTGCACAGATCCTGTCCATGTTACTGGATAAATATCCGGCGCCTTCCGTCTGTGTATTTATCGGTCTTATCACAGGTATGCTTCCGTCTTTATTCCGTGAGGCAGGAAAAGAGGGACGCAGCGGAGCATCGATCGTTTCCATGATCATTGCCATGGGCTTTCTGTTTGCGCTCCTCATCGGCTTGCGTGTGATGTCTGTACAGATCCAGCCGAACATCGGATGGTACTTATTCTGTGGCTTCTGCCTTGCACTGAGCGTCATCGCTCCGGGCATGAGTTTCTCCACACTGTTAATGCCGCTTGGCTTATATGAGCCGTTCGTATCAGGCCTCGGCAGTTTGGATATGGCTGTATGCATTCCGGGTGGCCTTGGAGCAATGGCAACAGTGCTCCTGTTCTCCAGAGCAGTAAATGCACTGTTCAACAACTATTATTCTGTGGCATTCCATGCGATCGTCGGTATTGTTATCGCGGCAACCGTTATGATCATCCCATTTGAAAGTTTCACGGTTTCTGCAACAGCAGCAGCTGTGAATGTGATCTGTATCGTGGGAGGTATCGTGGCAGCACTGGTACTGGATAAATTCAATCAGAAATTTGAAGTAGAGTAAAAGTATATTCAAGTTAGTAAAAATATAATAGCAATATTTGTAGAAAAACCATACTATCTCAAAATCGGTTGACTACCTTTGCTTCGATGCGATTTTATCCGACTGTAGTCGGTCGCAATAGAGTCGTTTGCGACCTTTGTACAGTCGAAAATCTTTCGAAGCGCAGTCGTCTAACCTATCATTTGAGATATGTATGGTTTTTCTATCAAATATTACTTTTATTATTTTTTACTAAGCTTAAATACACCTGGTAATATACAACTTAAAATTACTTGTGTGTTAACTTAAGTTAATCCACATTTTACGTATTCGCATCAATAACCTTCTGAATTCTTTCTTTTACCATGGCAGCCAGTTCAACAGTTTTTAACGGTTTATATTCCTCATACGGGATCGGCTCCAGGAAGTGAAGCTGTACATTCATAGGTTCAGTTCCTTCTTTATCAAGTACATGGTAGCTGTCGATGAAAACGAACGGAACGATCGGACATTTTGCTTTCTGTGCACTCTTGAAACTGCCGGCGTGGAATTCACCCATAACGTTTCCGTTTTTGCTTCTTGTGCCTTCCGGGAATATGATGAAGTTTCTCTTCTGTTCGGAAACTGCTTTAGCAGTGTTCATGATGACTTCCATGGACTGACGGACGTCTTCACGGTCCATCGCATAGGATCCTGTAATAGCAACAATCTGTTTTACAAACGGAATGTCTTTCAACTCTTTTTTGAAAACTGCGGATACCGGTCGGTCGATGGCTGCCAGCATTGCCACTGCATCGAACATACCCTGGTGGTTTCCGTAGAACATGAAACCGTCTTCTTCCGGGAACATTTCGGTTCCTGTGATCTTCAGATTGATGTTTCCGGAGTTGACAGCAAGATTCATAATGTAGCGGATGTGATCCGCCATTTCCTTGCGGGAGTATTTGTCCGGATTTTTTGCGTATTTACACAGCTTGAACCATGCGGACGGGATACGCGGGATATTTTTTAAGCACATATATACGATTCTGTTCATAAAATGGTCCTCTTTTAGTTGATCTTTTTATATGAAAATTGAAATATTTGTTATCTAGTTTACCATACCCTGTCATCTAGTTCAAGCATCGCTTATGTATGCCCTAAATAAAATGTGGATTTTTTATCAGATACTTTTTAAAGTAAAAATGTAGGGAATCTGTCCCAGTGATTTTTGGAAATGAGTAGCTTGATTGGATAGGTAGCCCAAATTCTTTAATAATATCAAATAAAGCAGAGGTAAAAAATATGGGAAACTGGACAGGAGAACCAATTATGCATAAAGATATCACATGATAGACGGAATCTATATATGAAAATAATGGATTTCTTACACATAAAAGAGCTCAATTGTCACAACGGTTGTGTTTAGTGTGAATGAGTAATGTGATTTTGTAATCTGCAAACTATAGGGAAGTCCAAAAAGCTCACGCCAAATCTCTTGTAATCCTGGGACTCTTTCGTTACCAAGAGAACTCAACTAACTCCGCATTTGAGAAAGAAGAAACTCGAGAATTTCAAGATTTATACTTTGGTAATTTACATAAGCGCCCTTTTTATGCTACAATTCGGATGTCTGGGGAAACAGGTGTGATACCTGTGCGAGCCCGTCGCCGTGAGGCACATATGCATATTTGCAAAAGGATTGTTCTGACCCGAAGCCACATTCGGGGACACGTCATTGGAGAGATCTGAGAAGGCGGAACAAGAAGTGCCGAGCCGGAATATCCGGACAAAAGACCTGCAGTCAATACCGCGAGAGCCGGTCGACTGTGTGGAAAGACTTCGTAAACAACGAAGGAAAAATGAATAAGGAGACAAAGAAGATGAATATGAAACGTATGAAAAAAGCGTTGTCATGCATCCTTTGTATGGTGCTGATTGTGGCTATGGCACTTGTTACAACCGGTTGCAGCGGCAGTGCAGGCAATTCTAAAGTGACAGCGGAAGAAACAACCGCATCATCAACAGCAGAGGTTACTGTTCTTGGTGAAGGAAGTAAGCAATTCCAATTTGGCGTTGTGGATCTGGAGAAAAATGAAACCTGGTTCGAGATCCACACAGATGAGGAAACCGTTGGTGCAGCGCTTTTGAAACTGGAACTGATCATAGGAGAAGAAGGACCGTACGGCCTCTATGTAAAAGAGGTAAATGGTATCTCAGCTGACTACGACAAGGACAAAGTATACTGGGCGTTTTATGTGAATGATGATTATGGCGCAACTGGCGTCGATATGACAGAGATTGAAGAAGGAACCGTTTATTCCTTCCGTATCGCGAAGTAGTTATGAAGCTGACGACAAAAGAGACAGCGGTTTTTGCGATGCTGGGTGCTTTGATGTATGCCTCTAAGATCATCATGGATATGGCTCCAAATATTCATTTGATCGGTGTATTTGTTATCGCGACAACGGTTGTTT
>JAFYOD010000322.1 GCA_017556515.1 Lachnospiraceae bacterium | reverse complement strand
TGTAATAGTTATCATGTGTAACCACTGTCACTTCATCTGAAAATCGAGATACGATCTGATTTGTCAGTGTGGTCTTACCACTTCCGGAACCGCCGGCAATACCAATTACCAATACTTTTCCCATTTATATACCACCTTTCAATCTACACACAACACCTCTGTTATGCGTCCATGTTACAATCAATTGTAACCGCTATTCGCAATTTTTGCCACATTAATTTAACAACTTATCAAACTTTTTTATATTACCGCGCTAAGCACTAAATAATATCCGATCATCAATACTGCGAACAGCAACGCCGCCGGAATAGTCTTTTTGATCAGCTCTCCTAAAGAAATCCCGTAATACTCAGACGCAATTGTCAGACATACGTGGATTGGAGAAATCTGACTCGCTGCATGTACCATACACATGAGAAGCACCATCAGAGGCATTCCGCCATCGAGAGCTGCAAAAGCCAGCGGAGTACCAAGTGCAATGATTCCGCTGCTGCCGCTGACCATAGTACCGGCAAAGAACAGAAGTGCAAATACCATGAATGCCGGAATAGGAAGCACGGAAAGCATATCCGGAAGTTCTCCAAGAATTCCTGTGTATGCTACAAATTCTTTCAGAACAAGAACCAGGAAGGAATTCATCAGAAGCTTCACTTCCAATGCTGTTGTTACCGCCTCCGTTAACTCTGAAATCTTAAAACGATATACAACGATTGCCAATACGATCGTGATCAGAACTGCCGGAACCACCTGAATGCCAAATCCAAGGATTAAAATAAGGATCAGAATAATCGTCCAAAGGTGTACTACCAGATTCATCGCATCTTTCAGGCGATTCTCACTTTTCGGAGTGCCCGGATCGATCGGAAGTCTGCGAAGATACGGGAGATATCCGATCGCTGCCAGCACAAGTCCCGGAATGATCATACCAATGATGAACTCTGAAACCGGAACCCCCGACAGAGTTGTCATCAGGATAACACCTGAGTATGTAGGAAGAATGCTCTCCGGCAGATGACGGAACCAGCTGGTCACGAAGGCCTGCTCTTTCTTATCAAGGTATCCGTCAGAAGCCTCTTTCACAATATCACCACACAGGATCATCGCTGCCGCACTTGGCACAAGACCGATAAATACCGGAGCTACAGCTGCATTGATGCGACGGTTATGGAAAAGACCATTTAAGTCTTTCTGCGCCAGTTTGATCTGATCTCGAGCTCCCAACATCCTCTGAAGCAAGGCGATCAGATACAGAGAGACCAGTACAGACATCGATGACCAGCTCGTAAACACCTTCACTATGTTATTTACAATTTCCATCGGTGGAATGCGGAACAAAAGCACAGTTGCAACAAGACCGCCAAAGATCGCCTGATAGAGCGGTCGACGTTTCGCCAGCAACAAAATAATGATCAGGAATACAATTCCCAAATATGCTAATTGCATAATATCCTCCTTAGCAAAAAACCGGAAATATTCTCTTCTTTTACAGAATGAACATTTCCGGTCTTTTCATTTCTCTTTTCAGTTAATTAAGCGTTTGCTTTCTCAACCTGAACGATTGCCTGTTTCTGCATCGGAATACGGCAGTTTTTGTTGTTACCAAACTCAACGATTACAGTGTCGTCTGTCATATCGATAATAACACCA
>JAFYOD010000321.1 GCA_017556515.1 Lachnospiraceae bacterium | reverse complement strand
TCCTGTCCCATTCCGACGATGTTAAAATGATTCGCATATAAAAACGCCAAAATTACCAGCGGAAGCACCAGATACACCAGTTCGTAATTTCCTTTCAGGATTAGTGCAAAGGATCCTGAAAAATATGTAGACAGCTGTTGTGTAATTTCCCATTGATACGCCAGAAAATTGGTAATTCCACCGATGATATTGCCAAACATGATGCCAATCAACGGCACCAGAATAGTATCTTTTACACGAATCCGCTGGGTAAAAAACACAAACAACAGTGTTCCTGCCACAGCCATTCCAAAAGCAAATATCGTTCTCATTCCAAGCCCCATTGACGGCGCAAAAACCATCGCCACCACAATTCCAAACTGTGCCGACTGAATAGTTGCTCCAGTTGTAGGAGATACAAATTTATTCCGGCAAAGCTGCTGCATGATCAAGCCGGCCACACTCATTCCGACTCCGGTACATAAAATTGCCAGCAGCCGCGGTATTCGTCCTAAAAGAAAAATCTTTATTGTCATGGTATCTCCACCTGACAATAAAGTCCTCAGATCCATATCGATTGTTCCGATAAACAGGGAACAAACGCTAAAAACCATCAGCAGGATCAGCAAGATCCACGTAACTGTCCGTTCTTTTTCCATCATACCCTTTACCATATCCCCTTCCTGTTTTTGTTAGTTTTAACTAACTTGCAGAGCCATATTAACATGTTCTACGAATGCCATTCAATGGTAGATTACTGGAAATCCCCTTCCCCAAAAGCAAAAAAGCAGCTGTTCCGGATTCGGAACAACTGCTTGATATTTGTCATTATTTCTTTTAGATTTCTTCGCCTGCACGGTATTTCGCAAGTACGCGATTGATACGTTCTGTCGGATTCAGAAGCTCATGAAGAGAAGAATTGTGGTTCAGGTTATCAATGATCAGCGCGATATACTTACTCATATCTACGTTGATGTACCACGGCTTAGACAGTAATTCCTGAGTCTGGTAAACCAGGTTTGTTGTCAGGACACGGTCAATATAGCCATTCTCATAATATTCGTCAAACTTCTTCAGACCACTAGTGAACAGACCGAAGGTTGTGCAGACATAAACACGTCTCGCACCGCGTCTCTTTAACTCCTTCGCTGTATCCAGCATACTTTCACCGGAAGAGATCATATCGTCGATGATGATCACATCCTTGCCCTCTACGCTTGCACCGAGGAACTCATGAGCAACGATCGGGTTGCGTCCGTTGATCACTCTGGTGTAATCACGGCGTTTGTAGAACATACCCATATCCAGGCCCATTACGTTTGCAAAGTAGATCGCACGTCCTGTCGCACCTTCGTCCGGGCTGATGATCATCATATGATCACTGTCGATCTGAAGATCTTTTTCATTCTTTAATAAGTATTTGATAAACTGGTAGATCGGCTGAACAGTCTCAAATCCTTTTAACGGGATCGCATTCTGTACACGCGGATCATGTGCATCAAATGTGATGATGTTTTCAACACCCATGTTTACCATTTCCTGAAGCATAACTGCACAGTCCAGGGACTCACGAAGCTGGGAACGTTTATGCTGACGGCTCTCGTAGAGGAACGGCATAATTACGTTGATACGCTTTGCTTTACCGGATGCAGATGCAATGATACGTTTCAGATCCTGATAATGATCGTCCGGAGACATGTGGTTCTTCATTCCGTTTAAGGAATAAGATTCACTATAGTTACAAACATCAACCATGATATAGAGATCATCACCACGAACACTCTCTAAGATCTCACCCTTACCTTCACCGGAACCAAAACGCGGAGTTCTGGCCTGTAAAAGATAAGACTCTCTCTGATAATCTGAAAAATGCAGACCGGATGTCTGCTCACCATTTCTTTCTTTTCTCCAGCTAACCAGCCACTCATCCACTTTATTTCCAAGCGGTGTACAGCTTCTTAACGGAATTAATCCTAATGGTCCAACCGGAATCGTATCAACAATTTTCTCTTTGTACAGCATGAATATTCTCCCCTCGTATTACAATGCTTCCTTGTTAGTATTACCCTCTTTATACACGAAAGTATGAACTCCGTCAACCTTATTTCCCATAACCGCGGCGAACAAAACGTAAATCGTCGCCGAGAAGCGGGAAAATACGATACTGGCTCATAATTCTCGATGTCACACGCTCCGTAAACTCATCTTGCATACGGTTGAGCGCCAGATTTGTAGAAATGATTGTTCCTTTTTTGCGGTTCAGTCTCTCATTGACACAGTAGAACAACTGAGACGCCGTAAAAGTATTGATCAGTTCTGTTCCCAGATCGTCAATGATCAGAAGATCACAATCCAGGATATATGCCGCACGGTCTCGCGCCTCTTCCTCATCACGATTGCCGAATCGGCTGTCAGAAAGGATATCAAACATATCCGTCGCCGTCAGATATACAACGGAAAATCCTCTCTGGATCAGTTCACGTGCAATACAGTTGCTGAGGAAGGTCTTTCCGCAGCCCGTACTTCCCGTAAACAGGATGCTTCCTTTTTCTTCACCAAAGTTGCGCACATACTCTTTACACTCCTCGATGATCATCATCATATATTCCAGAACCGTCATACCGGTCTTTTCATCAATTCGCTCACGGTCATAGTATTCTAAGGAAAGGGTATCAAAGTTCTCACGCGCAAGGACATCTCGAATGTTGGACTGATCATACAGGATCTCAATCTCCATGCGTTTAAAACAATGACATTTCTTTCCGTCACTGTAACCGGTATCCTTACAATCCTTACAGCGATAATGCATCTCCATGTAATCGGCCGGATAACCGTTTCGTTTCATATACATGATCTTCTGCTCTTTCAGCATCGCTGCCTCACGCTTCATCGCAGCTGCACCGTCCGGATCTCCCATAACCATGCGTCTGCCTGCCTGCGCCATTGTCGCAGTAATCTCATCTGTCAGAGCTTCCACCTGCGGGATTTTTTCGAAGACCTCTCGGATCCGGTCATCTTGTTCGCGTTTATTCTGAATCTGACGCTGATTATAAATTCTCATAATTGCCTGATACTGTGAATTACTGAGTGCCATCTCCGGAGCCTCCCTTCTGCCGCTTTCTCATGCCCTCCCAAACGAGGTTCTCATAGTCATAACTGCGTTCTTCAAAATTCTTAAATCGATTATTACCGCCGGACTTCTGCCCCGGACGATTACCGGTCGGTACGTTTCCGGTCCTTTTCTCCTGCTGCGTCTTTGACATCTGGCGGCGTTTATCCAGTTCCTGAATATCGCTCAGAGTTCGTACACCGCTCTCCTTCCATCCGGTCAGGATCTTGTCTGCATACGGAAAACTTGCAGAACCGGTTGCTGTGATCGTACGGTCACACGCCTCTTTTACGATCGGAGCATCGAATCCATACTCCTTAAACCATTTTTTCATATATTCCTGCTCAGCCGTACCCGGATTGCGATTGGTAATTCCAAAGGCCTTCATCACAGATGCAGTATCTCTGGAAAAGCGAATGGTGTAATCCTTTGCTTCCTCACGGGTCTTAATACCCATCTGATACCAGTTCTGAGCGACTTTTTCAATATAACGAATACTCTTATGCCCGGTTCCTGCACAATACTCCACCAGATACTCCAGCAATTCACTGGACATCTTCAGGTCATCATACAAGTATTCGAACATCTCCATCTCCATCGAAGTGAGCATCTTTCCAAGGTACTGCTGAACCACATAGGTCAGAGCCTTAAACTCTTCATCTGTGGAAAGCTTCTGACGACGTTCAAAACTATTGCCCGGTTCCGGGATCGGGATCAGTCGGTTCTCCTCCGCCTCGGGCTGTACCGTTACTGCCATCTCCGCCATACTCTGATTCTGCAGTCTGCTGTTTTCCTGTGCCGCCTGCGGTTTCGGCTCTTCCACAGCAAGCACCCCGGCTTCCTTCCAGTAGCTGAGCGCACGCTTCACATCCGCCTCGGTATGATTCAACGCATCTGCGATCGCAGACACAGTCACGTGTTCCCTTTCATGACGCAGCAAATAAAGGAATACCTTCACATATTCCCCGTTGGCCGCTGCCATATATGTATCAATAAATTCATTGGAAATCACTGTCACGTTTACGGACATTGCACCACTCAGTCCCAAAAACATACTTACTCACCCTTCATTTTTACTACATTCATCATACCATAAACATCACCAAAATGAAATAGGCGGAATTATCCACAGCTTGGATTGTGGATAATGTGGATAACGTGGATAAGTATCTTGCATAACATTTCCGAAACCACTCGAAAACCGTCGAAATCCTTGTATTTCCAAGGTTTTCCACTCAGCTGATAATATTATTATGTAAATCAAAAAATCCACAAAGTTTCCAATGCTAAATTGTTGAAAACTTTGTGGATAATGTGGATAACTTATTTGGATAACAGGTTTTCCCCTACTTTTACAATATCTCCGGCACCCATAGTTATCAACAAGTCGCCGTGGATACATTTTTCCAAAATAAATTTTTCAATTTCATCAAATGTCGGTAAAAAGTACGCGTCTGTACCCAGAGAGGCGATCTTTTCCGCTAACATCTGAGAACTAATGCCCAGTGTGTCGGTCTCACGGGCTGCATAAATATCTGCAAGGATCACATGGTCCGCCATGGAAAGCGCCTGCGCAAACTCATCAAATAAAGACTTTGTTCTGGTATACGTATGCGGCTGGAATACACACCACACATCTCTGTGTGGATAATTCTTCGCTGTGGATAACGTAGCCTCGATTTCCTGCGGATGATGTGCATAATCATCGATGATCGTTACTCCGTTTAACTCGCCCTTTTTCTCGAAACGACGATGGGTGCCGGAATAGGAAAGAAGTCCTTTCTTAATATCTTCAAGACTGATTCCCACTTCCTCTGCTGCTGCAATCGCTGCCAAAGAGTTGTATACATTGTGCATACCCGGTACTCCAAGCGTAACTGTGTCGATCTTCACACCGTCTTTATACAGATCGTATGTCGCACATGCAGTCGCACCAAATGTTACATTCGCTGCACTGTAATGGCTCTTCTCCGGATCACTTCCTACCGGAACAACCTTGCAGGATAAGCCCTCGCAGATTTCCTGATAATTTTCAATATCGCTGTTGATGATCAGTGTGCCATCCTCCGGAAGAAGCTTTGTAAACTCACGGAAGGAATTGCGGATATCATCCAGGTCCTTAAAGAAGTCCAGATGATCTGCTTCAATATTTAAGATGATCTCAATTGTCGGGAAGAAGGACAGGAAGCTGTTGGTATACTCACATGCCTCCATGACAAACAGTTTATCGCCGCCTACTCGGATATTTCCACCGATGACATCCAGCATACCGCCAACGGTAACCGTCGGATCTGCCTGTGCATCCATCAGGATCTGAGTCACCATGGATGTAGTTGTTGTCTTGCCATGAGTACCTGCTACCGCAATGGATTCCTTATAGTTTCTCATGATCTGTCCTAAAAAATCCGCTCTGGAAAGCATCGGGATCCCTTTTGCTTCTGCTGCCATATATTCCGGATTATCCGGATGGATTGCTGCAGTATAAACAACCACATCGATTCCCTCAATAATATTCTCTGCTTTCTGACCATAGAACACCTGCGCGCCGTTTCGCTCCAGCATCTTTGTCAGTTCAGATTCATGTGCATCGGAGCCGGATACTGTAAATCCGCGTTCTAACAGGATCTCTGCAAGACCGCTCATACTGATACCGCCGATTCCGATGAAATGAACATGGTTTGGTTTATTAAAATCTATATGATACATTCGAATCTCCTCTCGGATCGTAAACTTACTTATTTGGATTAATCATATCACAAAATAGCAAGAAAATCTATATATGAAAAAAACTGCCTATTCTGTTCTCACAGAATAAGCAGTCTTCTTTTAACCAAAAATCATTTTTCTATACTTTGTAAGCGCTGTGATCAATAACTGACCCAATACTCCGATGGCTAAAAATTCGCCAATTCCAATCGTCACCATCATATACCAGATCAGATCCTCAGAACCATAGGCAAACTTTAATACCCACGGAATGATCAGAATATTGGATAAGATCGGCGGTACAGAAACCAGAAAACGGTTCTTTCTAAGTACCCAAGATCCAACCGCACCGATCAGAGTCGCAAGACTTCCGAATACCACGTCCATGATCACTGCTCCACCTAATAAGTTGGAGATCAGACAGCCAAGGAATACACCCGGGATCGCAGCCGGCGTAAAGTACGGCAGTACACATAACGCCTCTGAAATGCGAAACTGGATCGGACCATAGCTGATCGGACGCAGCATCAATGTCAATACCACATAGATTGCCGCGATCAGTGCGCCAAACACCAAGTTACGAGTTTTGTTCACTTTCATATTTAGTTTTCTCCTTTAGTTTTGTTTTAGGTCAGGAAGGTTTCGAACTGACCAACTTTGCAGGAGGTACTATAACATATAAAAGTTGGAAAATCAAGCATGAGCTTTCAAGTAATCCATTACCTCATCATAACTCTTCTCGTATCCTTCAAATCGGATCGCATGCAAGCCAAACTTCTTGGCAGACTCGATATTGGCTTCATTATCGTCCACAAACAGTGCCTCTTCCGGGATCAGATCACACTTCTCGCAAAGAGCCTGATAGATTGCCGGATCCGGCTTGATCAGCTTTGCATGACAAGAAAACAGTCCATTATCCATGTACGGAAGGAAATCAAGCACTTCCGGTTTTCGCTCCATCAAAAACTCAGAGTAATTGGACAAGAATACAACCTGATAGCCCATCTCCTTCAGCTGCTTGATCCACGGGATCGCATAGTCATGTTTGAACATACACTCTCCCACACGCTCCAGAGCAATATGCATCTCCTTCTTGTAATTCGGAGCTGCTTCTTCCATTAGATGAATGATCTCTTCATCACTCAATACACCACGGTCAAACTCTTCCCAATAACCGGTCTTCCAGAATGCATCTGTGACAATCCTTGCAGTCTCTTCTGAAAAGATGGAACACACATAGGACCACCAGTCAAAACCCATCAACACATTTCCAATATCAAAAACCACTGTCTTAATCATCGTTATTCTCCTGATCTTTTGTGCAAATAACATCCTGCTTCATGGGAATTGATCACTCCCGCTGCCTGCAGATATGAGTAGATGATCGTAGATCCCACGAACTTCATGCCTCTCTTTTTCAGATCTGCAGACATGGTGTCTGACAGCTCGGAGGTTGTCTTATCCCATTCATAAATGATCTTACCATCTGTAAAATGCCACAGATATTTCGCAAAAGTTCCGTACTCGTTCTGGATTTCCCTAAAAATCCTTGCGTTATTTACAGCCGCCTTCATCTTCAATTTATTGCGGATCAGATTTTTATTCTGCAGCAGCTCCTCCAGTTTTTCCTCTCCGTATCCACAAACCGTTTCCAGATCAAAGCCGTCAAACGCACTTCGGAAATGTTCACGTTTATTTAATACGCACTCCCAGGAAAGTCCGGCCTGAAAGCTTTCCAGGATCAATAATTCAAATAAATTCCTGTCATCGTATTCCGGAACGCCCCACTCGCGATCATGGTATTCGATATAAATCGGATTGTTCAGATTACACCATCTACATCTTTTTTTATCCACCTTGTATCCTCCGATTTCCTATTCCGCCACTGCCTTTAATGTATCTCCGGTCAAACGATAGATCGTCCATTCATCCATCGGAACCGCACCCAGCGAACGGTAAAAGTCGATGCTTGGCTGATTCCAGTCCAGACATACCCAGTCCATACGGCCGCAGCCACGTTCAACCGCAATTCGGGCCAACTCTTTTAACAGTGCCTTTCCATAGCCCTTTCCACGGTGCTCAACTTTTACAAAAAGATCTTCCAGATACAAGCCTGCACGGCCAACGAACGTAGAGAAGTTGTGGAAGAACAATGCAAATCCAACTTCAACACCATCTTCTACTGCAAAGATCACTTCTGCTTTTTTCTTCTCAAAAATCCATTCCTGAAGCAGCTCCTCTGTTGCCACAACCTCATCAGACATTTTTTCGTATTCCGCGATTCCACGGATAAATTCTAAAATCAACGCAACATCCTTTTCTGTTGCATATCGGATCTCAAAGTGATTCATCTTATCTTTCTCCTAAAACTTTCTGCTTCCACTTTTTTCCTGACGTTCCTTTAACAGATCTTTCGCCCTTTTATGAGTGTCCGTTAATCTGGAGATCATATAGGCCTGGATCAGGATCGCGATCAAAGTACACAAACCTACAAGCATATGAGCACTAAACGGCTTGAAATAATAATTAAATTTCTCCATTGCAAACAATAAAACACAAAGCTCCGAGACCGCAAAACTGATCACGTTTCCGATCACAACCATCTTGATCTGCTGCATCTTACAGGCAAATAAACAGAGAATTACCAACGCTGCCACCGCAGCTGCATAGACCAAACCGGTTCCCCAAACAGCGTCTCCGTACAAACATAAAAAGATGTATGGGATACAATATCCTATTAATATGATCATCTTACATTTTTTCGCATCCATTTTCTTACTCCTCTGTTTCCCCTTCCGACTCATCACCAACATTTTCGAATGGCTTCCTTAAAAACTCCAAAATGCGCTGGTTGAAATCCGGTGCCTCCTCATAAGCAGAATGTCCCATATTTTCATACATGTAACATTCACAACCCAGTTTTTCTGCGATCTCTTCCGCAGCTTCTCCGGTAAGAACCAGATCATTCTTTGCACCAATAACAAATACCGGACAGGAAATCTCCTCTAAACGATCATAACAATTACAAGTCAGACACGCGCGCGCCCGGATCGCAAACTGTCCCATATCCTTCGGTTTACCAAATCGAGATACCAGCGGAAAATATTTTCCGATCTTAGCCACATATTCGTCCGAATAAACGATTTTCAGCATATCTTCTGTAATGCCTTCATAATCACTATTAACTGCCAGTCGGACCCAGTTGCTGATCACATCTCTTGCTGTATCATTCAGTCTGGATAAAGTCACACCTAAAACCAATTTGTTTACTAACTGTGGATGATCCAAAGTCAGATACTGAGCGATCATTCCGCCCTGAGAAATACCGATCACATCTGCACGTTCGATTCCAATTGATTTCATTACCTGTGCCAGATCATCCGCCATATGTTTGATCGTATAACCGATCGGAAGCTGACGTTTTCGATCAAACACATAAACGGTATATTCCTTCGCGAAAATCCGATACATAAACGAAAATGCTTCCGCAAATTTCCGAACCGTTTTAAAACTAAGGCCCGGTATCAAGACCAAAACCTTTTCACCCTCTCCGAAGGTGATATAATCCATGACTGTATTTCCAATCTCTATCTCATGCCGTTTTGTATTATACCGCATTCTTTCATCGACCCTTCTATTCGAATTTTTATTAAAATTATATCATTTTTCATACGTAATGTAAATTTTTACTGCCCGAACTAATTCCAATTTTAGGTTTTATTGTTGTACTGACCTACCGTTCATGTTAAAATGAACGAGTAAAAATATTTTAGTGAAAGGATCGGAAGGATAATTGGAAAATATCTCAACTATTTTACAACAGGATACTACCGGAACGCTCGATATTATTCATGCTGCTTTTCACACGTATCTGAAGCATGCTTCTGATATGGTATTTATTAAAGATATTAATCTCAAATATCGTTTCGCTTCTCTTCCATTTGCCCACATGGTTGGCAAGCAGTCTGTTGAAGAGATCCTTGGACGAACCGATTTTGAAATTTTTGATAATCCGGAACTTGCAAAACGTTATACCGACGATGATCGAAGACTGTTAGAAATTGGCAACGATCAGGTTGCCTATATTGAACCGCTGACAGATGACCATGGTCATCCTCGTTATAGTTTAACTTCCAAGTATATTTTACGAGATGCTAGTGGAACTACGATCGGCATCTTGGGTTTTTCTCGCGATATCACAAGGGAATATATCGCCAGACGCCGTCATCAGCAAGAACTTCGATATCTTTTCGAGCTTCCGGAAGATACCTATGCAGCATTGTTCATGGATATCGATGACTGGCGTATCATTCAGCATCAACGTCACACCGTAGGAGATCAGATCCTTGATATCTGCAAGACGATGGAAGACTTTGCAGAGAATGCAATCAATTGTCTGGCTAACTCGAACGATACTGTTACACGTAATTTCTATCAGACACTTTCCAAAGAGTCAATGTACCGAATTTCTGAAAGTGGTACTCGTCATTATATGTTAAAATATCTGCGCCATATGCCTAATGGAGAAGATCTTTGGGTACGCACAGATATCAACTTCCTGATCGATCCGGAAAATGGCCACCTTTGTGCCATTTGGACCCTTAGAAATATTAACAGCAAGATCCAGCAATCTATGAGCCTGCAGCAGGCAGCTGAGCATGATGATCTGACCGGTCTTTTGAATCGCGCATCCACGACACGACAGATCCAGCAAACATTACAGACCGATGTACAGTCACAACACGCTTTATTCCTGATCGATGTGGACAATTTTAAATCCTTAAATGATACCTATGGTCACCAGGCCGGAGACCGGTTCCTTATCACTCTTGCAACAACGCTTCGCAAATGTTTCCGTGACAATGATATCGTCGGTCGAATCGGTGGTGATGAATTCTTCGTATTGATGAAAAACGTTCCGTCTTCCATGATCGTGGCAGAAAAAGCAACGACTCTTCTTGGTATTTCCCAAGTGTTCTGTGACGAATACCCGGATCTTCATCTTTCAGTCAGCATCGGTATCGGCATAAGCCCACTCAATGGAAATGATTTAGATACACTCTATATGAATGCAGATAAAGCATTATATCAGGCCAAGCATAAAGGCAAAAATCAGTTTGTTTTTGCATAGGAGGTTTATATATGACAACAAAGATCAATCTGGAACAACTACAGATCGATGCTGCAGAAATCTTCAACTCAGGGTTCGCCTGCTCCGAATCCGTGATCTATGCGATCCGAAAACACTTTGAAGTGGATATCTCAGACGATGCGATCGCTATGAGTTCCGGTTTCCCATGGGGACTGGGAGGCGGCGGCTGTATCTGCGGAGCTTTAGCCGGAGCAACCATGTGTATCGGTTACTTCTTTGGCCGCAGAACTCCGGGCGATCCGAAGATCACTCGATGCTTTGCGATCACCAATGAATTACATGATCGTTTCAAAGAAGCTCAAAGTGCTACTTGTTGTCGTATTCTTTGCAACGGGTACGAAAAAGACTCTCCGGAGAGAAAAGCCAAATGTACGGAGATCGTAAAACAGACAGTTGTAATAACAGCAGAACTTATCATTCGTGAATTAGAAAAATAAAGAAAAGCGGCAGATACTATTTCTGCCGCTTTTTCCATAATAAAACTGTAATTATCGTCACTCCGATACTATCGATCAGAACATCGGATATTCTTCCTGCTCTTCCCTGTACAAATAGTTGATGCACTTCATCCGTCATAGCATATACAACGGTCATAATCCATGCGTATTTCAGCCATTGTACTCTATTTACCTTCACATCTTCACTCCATTGATATAAACCAAATAAAATTGTTACATGAAGGATCATGTATTCCGTAATATGGGCACATTTTCTCACGGGTGTGGACAACTGTTCACAAAGTCGTCCAACCAGATTCGGGGACAACTCTAAAAGCCCTACTGCCTCTGCAATTTTCAGAAGAAGTGTTGTTACTCCATCACTCATTTCCGTTGACACATCTGCAGGCTGGGCAGAAAAATAAAAAATGGCTGCCGCAACAAAAAGTGCCGGCAGCCATGCAAGATATTTCTTATAATATCGAAATGTTTTTTCATGCATAACTGTTCTACTCCTATCACAGGAATCATTATACATGATAATTTTGAAAAGTAAAATGGAATCGAGCGTATTACAGCGACAGATCCTGCTTTGCATGTGCACGTTTATCCATAATAGAATGAATAACCGGAACCATAAACATAGCAACAATTCCGCCCGCAAAACCATTATTATACAAGTTCATACCTCCGTATACAACACCTACGTTTAATGCAACAGAAGAATGCATGTAGCCGGCGAGCACACCCACGATTACACCAAATTCACCTGCAACCGGTGCCAGAGTCGTGGAGAATAACAATGCCAAAAGCGGAGATGGTGAATTGATCGACCATTCCTTTGTTAAACTTCCGAGCAATACACCAAGCATGATCGGAGCAATGTTTCGAATATGTTTTCCTGTCGCACTAAATCCAACAATTGTAAAGATACCGCCAATGGTCGGTCCATTCAGTTCTCCTCCGACCATAACCACAAACACAGTCGCGAACAAACCATTGACACCCATATTAAATACAGTTGCGCATCCACCTTCATCACTCAGATAATCCGTACCACCGATACCGGTACTTCGAAGGATCATCTTATATGAATCCAGAACCTTACTTCCCCCGATACAATAAGAACCAAGGATCATTCCCGCAAACAGAATTCCCAAAATTCCCATAAATAAGGAGTTATATCCCTCTCCCCAAAGCAAGCGAGATTCTGTTGTGATTCCAAAGGATTTCAGCAATGACACAACCACAGTCGCAATAATACCGGCTGCAAATCCCACGTTGTACAGAGAGTAACCTTTGTGTGCAAAGTGCGCATGTGTTGCCAGAGGCGGCAGTACGAAACCGATCATCGTGCCGATCAAGATCATCAAAACAGCTCTCATTACATACGGCCAATGAGAAACATACATGATCTGTGTAATGATCGGAGACAAACTGGTGCCATATAAACCAATATAAACATACTTGGAAAATGGCATTTTATGATATCTGGCGTAAATATATACACCCAAAAGAATCGTCCAAATGTTCAAAAGGTTCTTTCCAAACAAAGAAAATCCAAACATCAGACAGCTGGATGTAATCGTATGGCCATCCATCTCCATTCCCTGTTTATGGATTATATAAATACTGATCAAGGTAAGGAGTCCGGCATTTAAAAGCGCCGGGCCCGGACCTCCCACGACAAAATAGTCTGTGATCAAAATATCCGGCTCTATAAATATCCTGTAAAATCCCGGAAGGATCTCATTCCATGGCTGTAAAAACAAAGCTACAATAATAAAGTATACCGGAAATGCTGCCAAAAGGAGGAATCGATGATGTCTGGCAAATCGTTTAATCTTCTTGCTTCCGTCCATATATCTCCTTTAAATCCAATTTCTATTGTTACAATTTAAACACATAAATATTTTACTATATCTTTATTTATTTTGTAAATATTTATGATTGCATTTCTTAAGAAACAAAACTGCAAACAAAAAAGATCCTATTTGGCATAGTGTATCGCCAAATAGGATTTTTTCTGATGTACTTATAATTTTTCAAAATAAGCGCGCAGTTCATTTACAACATCTTCAAATGTTTTTCCTGTTTCATCGACGGTAACTTCCGCATATCGCTCATAATATGCTCTGCGTTCTTCGTAAAGATCTCTCAATGTCATTCCATCCTTCAAGACCACTCCGCGATCTTTTAGATTACCAAGACGTTTCTCAAGATCCTCATAAGTTAACTTTAAATATACAATCGTTCCGATCTCTTTCAGATGTGCCATCGCCTTTGCGCCATAGATCACGCTTCCTCCAGGAGCAATGATAGAACGGCTTACATCCAGACCGGCATTTACTTCTTCCTCTATCCGAAGAAATCCGTCATCGCCTTCCTCTGCAATGATCTCTCTCAAAAGCTTTCCTGTTTTCTCCTGGATCACAAGATCTGCATCTACAAAGGAATATCCCATTCTCTTTGCCAAGATCACTCCAACCGTACTCTTTCCGGCTGCAGGCATGCCGATCAATACAATATTACTTTTTTTCTTTCCTGTCACGTTTATAATTTCCTGTCTTCTTGCTGTTATTTTTCTGTCCGGTTGTCGGCTTTCTCACACTATATCCAAAAGTTCCCAGCTGTTCTCCCAGTCCGTAATATCTGCCGTGAGAATACGCCATCGGTTTTGCTTTTGATAAGTGGAAGGTATCCTTCTCATCAAAATACGCATCGTCCACATCAACCGCTACCACTTCTGCTAAAAACATATGGTGGCT
>JAFYOD010000320.1 GCA_017556515.1 Lachnospiraceae bacterium | reverse complement strand
GGGAAAAGGCAAGTTCATCATGGAGCTGGCAGAAAAGAATCCGGATGTTAATTATATTGGTATCGAGCGTTATTCCAGTGTTTTGCTCCGTGGTCTTCAGAAACGTGCTGAGATGGAGGTAAACAATATTTATTTCATGCGTATTGATGCTCAGGAGTTAGAAGAGGTATTTGCTGAGGGTGAAGTTGACAGAATTTATCTGAACTTCTCTGATCCGTGGCCGAAAGATCGTCATGCAAAACGTCGTCTGACATCCGATCGTTTCTTACCGATCTATGATAAGATCTTAAAGAAAGACGGTATGATCGAGTTTAAGACAGATAATAAGGGCTTATTTGATTATTCCATGGAATCCATTCCGGAAGCAGGATGGACCATCGAGGCTGCAACTTACGATCTTCACAACAGCTGGATGAACGAAGGCAATGTGATGACAGAGTATGAGATCAAGTTCTCTTCTGAAGGAAATCCGATCTGCAAATTAATCGCAACACGTGGTATGCACAAGGAATAAGAAGTTTCATATTATTTATAGTAAGAACACATGAAGGTTTGAACATAAATGGGAATGAAACGAAGATTGGTACGTTGTCTGGAGAAATCAACCTGTGACAAATACGAATTGAATCGTGTGATCTTATGTTATAAGAAAAGGTTTCATGAAGCTTGTTCGGCATTGAACGGACATGAAAATCCAAAGAGGAAAGAAAGATGAAGAAAGTAACGAGAAAAGATGTCATTTACCAAATGAGTGCGGAGAATAAACCGGTTTTATCCGTAGATTCCGGGGAAACAGTTGTATTTGAAACTTACGACTGTTATCAGGGACAATTGCTTCCGGAAGGAACTACGTTTCAGGATGTAAATCGCAAATTTACCAATCCTGCTACGGGACCTGTTTATGTCAATGATGCAAAACCGGGAGATGTTCTTAAGATTACAATCGAGAAAATGGAACTTGGTCCGGTTGGAATTTTAGATATTGGTAAGAATCCGGGAGCACTGAAAGGATTTTTTGACAGCGTTACGATCAAAAGACTTTCTGTAGTTGGAGACATGCTGAAGTATAATGATCGTCTTCAGATAAAAACGAAACCGATGATCGGCGTGATCGGAACAGCTCCGGCAGAAGGGGCAGTCAGCACGATGACTCCTATGGATCATGGCGGAAATATGGATTGCACCAGAATTGAGGAAGGCGCGATCTTATATCTTCCGGTATTTGTAGATGGTGGATTGCTGGCTCTTGGAGATTTTCACGCGATCATGGGTGAAGGCGAAGTCGGAAACTGTGGCGTGGAGATCGAGGGAGAGGCAACGCTGAAAGTAGAAGTTATCCGCGATATGAAGGTTACGTTCCCGATGATCGAAAATGAAGACCAGTGGATGACGGTTGCATACGGTGAAACATTGGATGAGGCTGCAAAAAAGGCGACAGCTCAGATGTTCCAATTCCTGACAGAGTATCATGGACTTGATGCTGTAGATGCAGGAATGCTGATCGATATGGTCGGAGACTTGATCATTTGCCAGATCGTGAATCCGATGAAGACCGTACGTATGGAAATTCCGAAGTGGACGATTGAAAAATTGAAGTAATAATAAATTTTTTTAAAAGTATAAAAAATTTGAAAAAAGGTGTTGACTTTTTCGGTATTATGCAATATAATACCGAATGTACCGATGAGGTAACAAAAAGTCAACATTAAGCGCCCTTAGCTCAGTTGGTAGAGCAGTAGACTCTTAATCTATTTGTCCAGGGTTCGAGTCCCTGAGGGCGCACGAAAGCATCAATCGAAAGATTGGTGCTTTTTTTTGTTTGAAAAATATGGTATTCTTTAGATATTGATTTACAACTATAACATACTGGAGGAAACGTTTATGGCAGGAGACAGACCTCGTGGCCGACAGAAAAATATAAGTGGCAATGGGAAACGTGTATATAAAAGAGGAAGCGGACTTGGAACCGGACCGGTTGGTTCTTCAGGCGGTTATTCCGGACGTCCGTCCGGAGGCGGAAACTCAGGTGGGGGCAATCGTGCACCGAGAGGTACCAGATCCGGAGGAGGCGGTGGTCTTGGAAAACTAATCGCGCTCGGATTAGTCGTTCTTTTAGGAGGCGGCGGTTCCATCGGAAGTTTGCTTCTGGGAGGCGGATCGGAAGATGTATCCGGAAACTATGGGAACAGCGGATATGGTCAGCAAACCGTTCAGCAGACAGTTCCGCAAGGCGGATATTCTACCATTGATCTTTCTCAGTTACTGGGAAGTCTGGGCGGTGGAAGCATTTCTTCCGGCTGGGATATCGGAAGCAATATCAATCAGTTAGATACATCTGTAGCAAAAGGTGCAAGGGAAAAATATACAGAGATTCTTGGAAACGGAAAAGACAAGATGACCATGATGGTCTATATGTGCGGAACCGATCTGGAATCCAGAAGCGGTATGGCAACTGCAGACCTTCAGGAAATGATCAATGCAAATCTGTCCGATGATATCAATTTACTGGTTTATACCGGCGGATGTAATGGCTGGAGAAACAATGCGGTCAGCAGTAAGACAAACCAGATTTGGCAGGTGAAGGATGATGGCATTGTTTGTATCGAAAAGGATCTTGGCAGTGTTTCTATGACAAAACCGGAAACTCTTTCCGGATTCATCAAATATTGTGAAGATAAGTATCCGGCCAATCGTTATTCTCTGATTTTCTGGGATCACGGCGGAGGATCTGTCAGCGGTTACGGATATGATGAGAAGTATGCATCTTCCGGTTCCATGGATTTGGCGGAAATTGATAAAGCGCTGACCAATAGCGGCGTGAAGTTTGATTTTGTTGGATTTGATGCTTGCCTGATGGCAACTGCGGAAAATGCGTTAATGCTGACAAAACATGCAGACTATATGATCGCCAGTGAAGAGACAGAACCGGGTGTGGGCTGGTATTATACCAACTGGCTGACATCTCTTTCTAAAAATTCTTCTATGCCGACGATTGAAATCGGAAAGGAGATCATCGACGACTTTATCGAAGTATGTGATCAGAAATGCAAGGGTCAGTCTACAACATTATCCATTGTTGATCTGGCTGAGTTGGAAACAACGGTTCCGAAAACTCTGACTGACTTTGCGGCATCTACCAGCAATCTGATTAAGAATAATGAATATAGAACAGTTTCCAACGCCCGCAGCGGAGCACGTGAATTTGCAGTTTCCAGTAAGATCGATCAGGTCGATCTGGTTCATCTTGCGAAAAATATGGGAACAGAAGAAGGCAATCAGCTGGCTGAAACCATTCTGAATGCAGTCAAATATAACCGTACTTCTTCTAATATGACAAACTCCTACGGACTTTCTATTTATTTCCCATTCAAGAAGGTCTCTTCTTTGGATGAAATGGTAGAAACTTATGAACTGATCGGTATGGATGAAGAGTATGCGCGTTGTATTCAGGAATTTGCGAGCATGGAGGTTAGTGGTCAGGTTGTAAGCGGCGGTACACAGAGTCCGCTTCCGTCCTTGATGGGAATGCTTGGAAGTGCGAGTGGTTCCGCAAGTTCTTCTTCTATGGATAGTGCAGAACTGATCGCACAGCTTCTGATGGGATTCCTTGGCAGTGATATGAGCAGT
>JAFYOD010000319.1 GCA_017556515.1 Lachnospiraceae bacterium | reverse complement strand
TGGGTAAGTAAAGCAGTGATGGCTGCAATGGGCAGTCCTTTGACCAATAAATATGCAGAAGGTTATTCTGGAAAGAGATACTATGGCGGATGCGAATGTGTAGATGTAGTGGAAGATCTGGCCATTGAGAGAGCAAAGGAGCTTTTTGGCTGTGAATATGTGAATGTACAGCCACATTCCGGTGCACAGGCGAATATGGCAGTATTTTTTGCCATGCTGGAGCCGGGAGATAAAGTACTTGGTATGAATCTGGCGCATGGCGGACATCTGTCACACGGAAGCCCGGCCAATCTGTCCGGAAAATACTTTGAGGTACAGCAGTATGGTGTGAATGATGACGGTGTGATTGATTATGAAGAAGTTCGCCGTATTGCTCTGGAGTTCAGACCGAAGCTGATTGTAGCCGGAGCAAGTGCTTATGCAAGAACCATTGATTTTAAAAAATTCCGTGAGATTGCGGATGAATGCGGTGCATATCTGATGGTAGATATTGCTCATATCGCAGGACTGGTAGCGGCTGGAGTACATCCAAGTCCGATTCCATATGCACATGTAACAACGACCACAACTCATAAGACACTTCGCGGACCGCGTGGTGGTATGATCATGTCCGATGCAGAGACTGCGAAGAAGTTCAATTTCAATAAAGCAGTGTTCCCGGGGATTCAGGGTGGTCCTCTGATGCACGTGATCGCAGCAAAAGCTGTCTGCTTTAAGGAATGGCAGAGCGAGGAGGCAAAGGATTACGCAAGAAATGTAGCAAAGAATGCAAAGGCACTTTGCAAAGGCCTGATGGACAGAGGAATCAAGATCGTATCTGGCGGAACGGACAATCACCTGATGCTGATGGATCTGACGAATCTGAATATCTCCGGTAAGGATGCCGAGAATCTTCTGGATCTGGCAAATATTACAGCAAATAAGAATACCATTCCGAATGATCCGCGTTCCGCATTTGTGACCAGCGGTGTTCGTCTGGGAACCGCTGCAGTGACCAGCCGTGGCCTGCAGGAAGAAGACATGGATACGATCGCAGAGGCAATCGCCATGATGTTAAAAGAGGGCGAATCTGCTGCTCCAAAGGCAAAAGCACTGATTCAGGGACTGACAGAAAAGTATCCACTTTGCATGTAAACAGCAATCGTGTATAATAAAAGTGTTCGGGATTTCCCGGACACTTTTTGCAAATGATTCAGAAATTTATGGGGAATATTATGAGAGAGATCGAAGAGGCATTTATCAGCGGATTTTGCAGAACCAGCAATGAGACACGGACTGTCGCCTGTGAATATGAGCGTCAGGAAGATGGCTCTCTGAGGATGACAGAGTTTGCCTGTCATTATGAAAAATGTGTTCATCATGCAAGCTGTCTGATCTATCAGGAAGCAAGAGACAGAGAAAAGGGGGTATAAGATTGGCAAAACGTATGTTGGAATGTGTGACTTCTGATTTTCAGAAGTTTAAAAAACAGGATTGGCTGGAGAGTATCGGCGCAAGCGAGGGAAGAGTAATCGCCTGTGAGACAATCGGGATGGTCATGCCGATGCTCGGCAATATTACCAATGCCGAGTTTGCAGCATCGATGGGTGCGGATATTTTGCTTTTGAATATTTTTGATGTGAAGGAACCGGTGATCCATGGACTTCCTAAGGTGGAAGCTTCGGAGTGTATCCGTGAATTAAAGCGATTGACGGGAAGAATGATCGGTATCAATCTGGAGCCGGTGGAGGACGGTTTTGTGGCAGAAGGTCAGGATGAGGTCTGGAAGATCTCGGAAGGACGCAAGGCTACCCTGGAAAATGCAGGAAAAGCACTGGAGATGGGAGTCGATATGGTTCTGCTGACCGGCAATCCTGGGAATGGTGTAAAGAACCAGGCGATTACGGACACGCTTCGTACGTTGAAAGCAGAGCTTGGAGACAAGCTGATTCTGGCAGCCGGAAAGATGCATGCATCAGGAGTCCTGTCAGAAGGCGGAGAGCATATTATTACGAAAAAAGATGTGGAAGAGTTTATAGAGGCAGGAGCGGATATTGTCCTGTTCCCGGCACCTGGCACGGTTCCCGGCATCACGATGGAATATGTGCGCAGTCTGGTGGAGACTGCACACAGTCGAAATGTGCTGACCATGACTTCGATCGGTACATCTCAGGAGGGGGCGGATGAAAGTACCATCCGCCAGATTGCACTGATGTGCAAGATGGCAGGTACCGATATTCATCATCTAGGAGATTCTGGTTATGTCGGTATGGCACTGCCGGAAAATATTCTTGCGTATTCCAAAGTGATACGAGGAGTAAGACATACGTATCGTCGTATGGCAGCTTCCGTCAATCGTTAAAAAGTAAAAAAGGCGGCCGCAGCCTTTCTAAGCGGTAAATTTTACAGAAAGATAAAAAGAGGGAACACAAATGAAAGCGTTTTTTGAAGAGTTTAAGAAGTTTATTTCTCGTGGCAATGTCATGGATATGGCAGTCGGTATGATCATCGGCAGTGCAT
>JAFYOD010000044.1 GCA_017556515.1 Lachnospiraceae bacterium | reverse complement strand
GATCACCACAGCAGACGTGGTCTTCTTATGATGGTAGGTCAGAGACGTGGTCTCCTTGCATACCTTAAGAAAACAGACCTTGAAGGTTACCGTGCTCTTATCGAGAAGTTAGGTATCAGAAAGTAATTAAAAACTTAAGGGGTGGGGCGCGCAAGATGTTCCCACCCTTCTTTTTTCTTAAAAACAAAAAATTAACAAAAAAGT
This sequence comes from Lachnospiraceae bacterium, assembly GCA_017556515.1. Classification (GTDB taxonomy): domain Bacteria; phylum Bacillota; class Clostridia; order Lachnospirales; family Lachnospiraceae; genus Pilosibacter. The sequence goes on along the minus strand of JAFYOD010000044.1, from coordinate 7,306 downwards.
TGTACAGGCTCTGTACGTAAAAAAGAAAAACATGTTGGCGGCGGAAGAAACTTCCGAGACCGCTAAAGTGAGTACGAGGTATCGTACCCAGTTTAGTAGTTTCGGCTTCTTCTGCCATAGTTTCAATTAATAAGAAAAGGAGAAAAAGCCATGTTTAAGAGTTTTTCCATGGACCTCGCAGGCAGAACACTGACTGTTGAAGTAGGTCGCGTTGCTAAACAGGCAAACGGTGCAGCATTCATGCACTACGGCGATACAGTTGTTCTTTCTACAGCAACTGCATCCGACAAGCCGAGAGACGGTATTGATTTTTTCCCGTTAAGCGTAGAGTTCGAAGAGAAGTTATACGCAGTTGGTAAGATCCCGGGTGGTTTCACAAAGAGAGAGGGTAAGGCTTCCGAGAACGCAGTTCTTACTTCCCGTGTAATCGACAGACCGATGCGTCCGTTATTCCCGAAGGATTACAGAAACGACGTTACATTAAACAACCTTGTTATGTCCGTTGATCCGGAGTGCAGCCCGGAGCTTACAGCTATGCTCGGTTCCGCTATCGCAACATGCATTTCCGATATCCCGTTCGATGGCCCGTGTGCAACAACACAGGTTGGTATGATCGACGGTGAGTTCGTGATCAACCCGACAGCTGCTCAGAGAAAGGTTTCCGACCTTGCTTTAACAGTAGCTTCTACAAGAGATAAGGTTATCATGATCGAAGCTGGTGCAAACGAGATTCCGGAGCAGAAGATGATCGATGCGATCTTCACAGCTCACGAAGTAAACCAGGAGATCATCAAATTTATCGACAAGATCGTAGCTGAGTGCGGTAAAGAGAAGCACTCCTATGAGAGCTGTGCAATTCCGGAGGAGTTATTTGCAGCGATCAAGGAGATCGTTCCGCCGGCAGAGATGGAAGAAGCAGTATTCACAGATGAGAAGCAGATCCGCGAAGAGAACATCAAAGCGATCAAAGCTCGTCTTGAAGAGGCTTTCGCTGACAACGAAGAGTGGTTAGCATTAATTGGTGACGCTGTTTACCAGTATCAGAAAAAGACAGTTCGTAAGATGATCTTAGTTGACCACAAGCGTCCGGACGGCCGTAAGATCGACCAGATCCGTGCATTAGCAGCAGAGATCGATCTTTTACCGAGAGTTCACGGATCCGGTATGTTCACACGTGGACAGACACAGATCCTCAACGCATGTACACTTGCTCCGCTTTCCGAGGCACAGCGTCTTGACGGTCTTGATGAGAACGAGACAACAAAGAGATACATGCACCACTACAACTTCCCGTCCTACTCCGTAGGTGAGACAAAACCGTCCAGAGGACCGGGACGTCGTGAAATCGGTCACGGCGCACTTGCAGAGCGTGCTCTTATTCCGGTACTTCCGAGCGAAGAAGAGTTCCCGTATGCAATCCGTACTGTATCTGAGACAATGGAATCCAACGGTTCCACATCCCAGGCTTCTATCTGTGCATCCTCCCTGTCCCTTATGGCAGCAGGTGTTCCGATCAAGTCCATGGTTGCAGGTATTTCCTGTGGTCTTGTTACAGGCGAAACAGACGAAGATTACGTATTATTAACAGATATCCAGGGTCTTGAGGACTTCTTCGGCGATATGGACTTCAAAGTAGGCGGTACTCACGAGGGTATCACAGCGATCCAGATGGATATCAAGATCCACGGTCTTACACGCCAGATCATCGAGGAAGCAATCGCACGCTGCCGCGAGGCTCGTCTCTTCATCATGGACGAGGTTATGGCACCGTGTATCGCTGAGCCGAGAAAAGAACTTTCCAAGTTCGCTCCGAAGATCACTCAGATCACAATCGATCCGACAAAGATCGGCGATGTAGTTGGTAAACAGGGTAAAGTAATCAACAAGATCATCGAGGAAACAGGCGTTAAGATCGACATCACAGATGACGGTGCAGTAAACGTTTGCGGTACAGATCAGGATATGATCAACAGAGCGATCGAGATCATCAGAAACATCGTAACAGAAGTTGAAGCTGGTATGATCTACACAGGTAAAGTTGTTCGTATCATGGAGTTCGGTGCTTTCGTTGAGCTTGCTCCGAACAAAGATGGTATGGTTCACATCTCCAAACTTTCCGATAAGAGAGTCGCAAAAGTTGAGGACGTTGTAAACATCGGCGACACAGTAACTGTAAGAGTTGCAGAGGTTGACCGCATGGGCAGAATCAACCTTACAATGAGACCGGAAGATATGACATGTGAAGTTGAGAAACTTGCTCAGCCGGCAAAGCGCGAAGAGCGCAAAGATGATCGTCGTCGTGACGACAGAAGAGGTAACGACAGACGTGACCGCGGCGAGAGAAAAGAGCGTTCCGAGAAGAAGGAAGACGCTGAATAATTAGCTATTTATAAAGAGGAAATGTTTTGAATGAAGCATTTCCTCTTTTTTATATTCAGCAATCTTTAACGAAATCTTAACGTCGATCCCTATTTACGGCTGAAAAAACTATGCTATACTTAAGAAACTAAATAAATGAAGAAAGGTGTTAGGTACGATTGCATTCATTACGTTCAACATTCCAAGAAAAATTCAGTGAAACACTGAAAGCAGTATTTCCGATTTTATTGATCGTGCTGATCTTGTGCTATTCGATCGCGCCAATCCCTCCGAGTATTCTGATGACGTTTTTAACAGGTGCTGTACTTCTTGTTGTCGGAATGCTGTTTTTTAACGTAGGTGTGGATCTGTCCATGACTCCGATGGGTGAGCGTGTCGGAACGATCATGACAAAGTCTAAAAATCTGCTCGTGATCATTGTGATCAGCTTTATCATGGGCTTTGTGATCACTGTTTCAGAACCGGATCTTCAGGTGCTTGCACAGCAAGTACCGTCCATTCCGAATCTGACGCTGATTTTAGCTGTAGCCGCAGGTGTAGGCACATTCCTTGTGTTTGCCCTTTTAAGAATGCTGTTTGGAATCGCACTTCCAAGGCTTCTGGTTTTATTTTATCTGGTGATCTTTGCACTGACTCCATTTGTTCCTGCCGATTTTCTGGCGGTGGCGTTTGACTCCGGCGGTGTAACAACCGGACCGATGACGGTTCCGTTTATTATGGCATTCGGTATTGGTATCTGTGCCATCCGAAGTGATAAACATGCGGCGGACGATAGTTTCGGTCTGGTATCCATGTGTTCGATCGGACCGATCCTTGCGGTTCTTTTGCTGGGGATGATCTTTAACCCGGAATCCGCAGAGCAGGTTTCTGAGTCTATCCCGGATATTCAGGATACGGTGGAGCTGTGGCACTTGTTTGCTGTGGAACTTCCCCATTATTTGATGGAAATGGCAGTTTCTCTGTTTCCGATCATGTTCTTCTTTGGTTTATTCCAGCTTGTTGCCAGAGATATTAATAAACGTGCGCTGATCAAGATCGGTATTGGTCTTGTGTATACATATATCGGTTTGGTTCTGTTCTTGACTGGTGCCAATGTGGGCTTTATGCCTGCCGGTAATTATCTGGGTCAGACTATTGCCGGACTTTCCTATCCATGGATCATTGTTCCGATCGGTATGATCATCGGTTATTTTATCGTAAAAGCCGAACCGGCAGTGTTTGTTTTAACAAAGCAGGTAGAGGAAATGACCTCCGGAGGTATCTCTGCAAAGGCCATGGGAAACAGCTTATCCATTGCGGTAGCGGTATCGGTTGGTCTTGCGATGATCCGTGTTGTGACAGGTATTTCGATCATGTGGTTCCTGGTTCCGGGCTATGCCATTGCGATCGGAACGTCATTCTTTGTTCCGAAGATTTATACAGCCATTGCGTTTGACTCCGGTGGTGTAGCATCCGGTCCGATGACTGCGACATTCCTTCTTCCGTTTGCCATGGGCGCGTGTGAGGCCTTGGGCGGAAATATCATTACCGATGCGTTTGGTATTGTGGCCATGGTTGCCATGACTCCGCTGATCACGATCCAGGTCATGGGACTGATCAGTAAGATGAAAGAGAAAAAACTCCATAAACATGTGGCCGATTCTGCAGTTTTTGCAGGTGCAGACATTGGCATAGATTTGGAGATCATCGAACTGTAACAATATAGAAATGAGGATCATATGGGAAGCTTAAATTTAATGACGACGATCGTGGATCGAAAAATCCTGAATCGATATATGGAATTATATCAGGACAATGACCTGCATGTGGCCTTCTTATCTTTAGGTTACGGTACTGTGTCCAATGAGATTCTGGATTATCTCGGCCTGGAATCCAACCAGAAAGCAGTTGCTTTCTCCATTGTAGAAGAGAAATCCTGGCGAAACATCAAGCGTCAGTTGGAGAAAAAATTGAAGATCGATGCGCCGGGCGGAGGTATTGCATTCACGGTCCCGCTCAGCAGCATCGGTGGTATGAAGCAGCTTCAGTTCTTACTGGAGACACAGGATTATCAGAAAGAGGAGGAGACAACCTTGAAGAATACAGATCATCATCTGATCATTGTGATCACAGAGCCGGGGTATACCAATATGGTCATGGATGCAGCAAGAAGTGCAGGCGCTTACGGCGGAACGGTTATCCATGCCAAAGGAACCGGTATGGAACTGGCGGAGAAGTTCATGGGTGTATCCCTTGCTTCTGAAAAAGAGCTGGTTCTGATCGTAACCAAAACCGAGTTAAAGAACTCGATCATGCAGGCGATCATGAAAGATGCAGGCTTGCAGACAAAAGCAAAATCCATTGCATTTTCTCTCCCGGTATCCGATACCGCGGGCTTGAGATTAGTGGAAGATTAATTAATATCCCGTTGCCGGACAGAAAATTGTATCCGGCAGCGGGATTTTTTTATTGATATTTGCCCGGAATTTTCTTATAATAGTAAAATAGAGTGTAATTATTAGAACAAAAGCGAAAGGAAGTGAACACATAATGGAGAGTCGAAGTCGAAAGACGGAGGCAGACGCCCACCCTGAACCTTCGGCGATACAGATAATGGAACAGGTCCATTATGTGTATGGCTGCTTTTAAGGTGTCCGCTTGTCTCCAATCCGATATGCGAAAAAAAGGAATGGAGGATATAGATAATGTCTAACGAAGCGATGGAGCACATTGACTTTGAAGAATTAGTGCAGTTGGCGATCGATAAAAAATACCGCCAGCTGAAAGAGGCACTTTTAGAATTAAACGAGGTAGATATTGCCTTGTTCATCGAGGAACTCGGACAGGATCGTTCTGCGATCGTGTTCCGTATGTTACCGAAAACGCTGTCTGCAGATGTATTTGCAGAACTGGATCCGGAATTCCAGGAACATATCATCAACAGCATTACGGACCGTGAGCTTTCTGAGATCGTGGAAGACCTGTTCGTGGATGATGCGGTAGATATGCTTGAGGAAATGCCGGCGACGATCGTACGCCGTGTCATGCAGAATACAAAGCCGGAGACCAGAAAGCTGATCAACCAGTTTTTAAATTATCCGGAAAACAGTGCCGGCGGCATCATGACTGCCGAGTACATCGGACTTAAGAAACACATGACAGTAGAGCAGTGTTTCGCATATATCCGAAAACACGGAATCGATTCCGAGACCATTTACACTTGTTATGTTATGGACCAGAAACGACGTCTGGAAGGTGTAGTAACGGTCAAGAATCTTTTAATGAATTCATCTGACGCTCTTGTGGGCGACATTATGGATGATAACGTGATCAAAGTTGCAACTACCACCGACCAGGAAGAAGTAGTTGAGACCATGATCAAATATGACCTTCTGAGCATGCCTGTAGTAGACAGCGAAGATCGTCTGGTTGGTATTATCACAGTCGACGACGTCATGGACGTTATGGAAGAAGAGGCCACCGAGGATATCGAGAAGATGGCTGCCATGCTTCCGTCTGAGAAACCGTATTTGAAGACAGGTGTCTTTGAACTGGCGAAAAACCGTATTCCGTGGCTGTTATTCTTAATGTTATCCAGTACACTTTCTGGTGCTATTCTGGAGCGTTATGAGAATGCATTTGCAGCGATCCCGCTTCTGGTAAGCTTCACACCGATGCTTATGAACACCGGCGGTAACTCCGGAAGCCAGTCCAGCGCCATGATCATCCGTGGTATGTCCATTGGTGAGATCGAGCCGAGAGACATTTTCAGAGTTATCTGGAAGGAAGTCCGCGTTGGTCTGATCGCGGGTATTATCCTTGCAGTTTGTAACTTTATCCGTCTTCTTATCCAGTATCCGGGCAATACTATGATCAGCCTTGTGGTTGTACTGAGTGTATTTGTTACGGTAGTGATCGCGAAAACCATCGGATGTACCCTTCCGATCGCAGCAAAAGTCTTAAAAGCCGACCCTGCGATCATGGCCGGTCCGCTGATCACGACCATCGTCGATGCAGTAAGTCTGATCGTTTATTTTAATCTTGCTTGCATGTTACTGGATATGGCAGTATAATGTACGCGTATGAAAAAATGAACATGATTTTCCGGGAGCTATCTCCCAGCAAATATTAGAAACAGGAGAAAACTATTATGGCAAAAGTTAGAACAAGATTTGCACCGAGCCCGACAGGCCGTATGCATGTAGGTAACTTAAGAACAGCTCTTTATACTTACCTTATTGCAAAACACGAAGATGGAGATTTCATTCTTCGTATCGAGGATACTGACCAGGGTCGTCTTGTGGAAGGTGCAGTAGATATTATTTACAGAACAATGGAAAAAACAGGCCTGATCCACGATGAAGGTCCGGACAAAGACAAAGGTTTTGGTCCGTACGTTCAGTCTGACCGTCAGAAAACCGGTATCTATATGGAATACGCAAAGATGCTCGTAGAAAAAGGTGAGGCTTATTACTGCTTCTGTACACAGGAGCGTCTTGATTCCTTAAGATCCAGCGTGAACGGCGAAGAGATCATGAGCTATGACAAGCACTGCTTAAGCCTTTCCAAGGAAGAGGTAGAGGCAAATCTTGCAGCAGGTATGCCGTTCGTTATCCGTCAGAACAACCCGAAAGAGGGTACAACTACATTCCACGATGATATCTATGGTGACATCTCCGTAGATAACTCTGAGCTGGATGATATGGTTCTCATCAAATCCGACGGATTCCCGACATATAACTTTGCAAACGTAGTAGATGATCACCTTATGGGTATCACACACGTAGTTAGAGGTAATGAGTACCTTTCTTCCTCTCCGAAGTACAACCGTCTCTATGAGGCATTTGGATGGGAAGTTCCGGTTTACGTTCACTGCCCAACTATCACAAACGAAGAGCATAAGAAATTATCCAAGAGAAGCGGTCACTCCTCTTTCGAAGACCTTCTT
>JAFYOD010000043.1 GCA_017556515.1 Lachnospiraceae bacterium | reverse complement strand
GGCACTTACGTTCTCGATCTCCGCTGCCGTCGGGCACCAGGACGGAAGTGCATTTTGCTGAAGCGCCTCGGTCAGTTTCATTTTTGCAAGCTGTGCGATTCCTCCGCCACTGCAAAATCCTTCCCAAGATCCTGCCTTACCATATCCAACCGGACCATAATCAAACAAACGCACGTGACCAACTTCGCCTGCCATATCATTGGTACCGCTATACAATTTTCCATCTAAGATCAGACCTGCACCAAGTCCTGTTCCGAAGGTCAAGAAGATCACATTTCTGCATCCCTTGGCAGCTCCAAATTTCCACTCTGCAACTCCACAGGCATTGGCGTCATTTTCCAGAACCACCTTGCATCCGTATTTTTCCTTCAGGATATCACAGATATGGACATCATCCCATCCCGGAAGATTGGGCGGGCACTGAATGATCCCGCGCTTGGAATCCAACGGACCTCCGCAACTGATACCGATTCCTGCAAACAAGTCATCTGTATCTGCATGTGCTTCTAAGATCTCATCAATACATTCACAGAACACTCCGATCATCTTTCCATGATCAAATACGTCCGTTTCAAACACGTGCTTCGTCAAAAAATCTTCTTGCGGATTTAATGTAATATTCTCCAGATCCACACTGACTACGGAACATTTAGTTCCGCCAATATCAATACCGATTCCATATCTCATACTATGACTTCCCTTCGTTACGAACATTTTCCTTACTATTATAACAGTCCCTTAAGGATTTTGGCATGTTTTCTCTGGATCTTTCTTTCATTCTGCTATAAACACTCAACATCCTTTGTTGCAACCACAGATACTCCGGTTCCCGCACAATTTGCAATGACTACATCACCAATCCGAACCGGCGCTTTTACAACACATGCACGGATTTCCTTCATACATTCAAATATTTTTCCTTTCGGAATATCACTGGAGGTTTTTACAGATGCTTTTGCAATTACACCACCTTCAACTTTTACTGAAGAAGTTACAATTCTTGTAGGATCCGTCACTTCTTTTTTCGCATAAGCCTCACCACGCGAGCAGGTGTTTCCGGTTACTGTTATTGTCTGTTCCTCCATGGTGACGGTAAGTGAACAACCAAGCGGACAGCCGATACAGGTTAATTCTCTCATTTCCATTATGACTCCTCCTCAGTACGAATAACGATTTCCTTCAGGTCCGGATACTCTTCCAGACTGGTTTTCAGCAATACGACCTGCTCCATCTCGCCCGGCGCAAGAACTCGTTTCTTCTTTTTGCTGATTCGTTTACCGTCATAATATACACAAATTGAACGATTCTCAAATACATCTGCAACACGGAAACGAACAGTAAGTTTGTCTGCCATAGTGGAGGTCTCTATAGATTGCGGAACTGTATAGCAAACTCCGTTTTCTGCTTTTAATTTGATTACATTTGTTTCCTTTTCATCTGTCATTGCTTTTTCATTCACAATGTATTCCGCAGCATTTTTACCAGCCAGAGCCGCTTCTTCCGAAACATAGTCTACAAGATCATGTACATGAAGGACGTTTCCACATGCAAAAATACCTTCTACATCTGTTTCCAATCTGTCATTTACCATTGGTCCCGATGTTACAGGATTCATAGAAGCACCTATCTGCTTTGTCAGTTCATTTTCCGGAATCAAACCACAAGATAACAGCAACGTGTCGCAACTGTAGTATTCTTCGGTACCCGGAATTGGTTTTCGATCTGGTCCTACCTCCGCCAGTGTAATACCGGTCACACGCTTCTTACCGTCAATGTTTATAACTGTATGACTCAGTTTTAATGGAATATCAAAATCATTCAGACACTGAACAATATTTCGCTTCAGACCACCGGAATACGGCATTAATTCTGCAACGACTTTCACCTTTGCACCCTCTAGTGTCATTCTTCTTGCCATAATGAGGCCAATATCTCCGGAACCAAGAATTACTACCTCTTTTCCGACCATATGTCCTTCAATATTTACAAGTCTCTGAGCTGTTCCGGCAGTATAAATCCCGGCCGGACGAAGTCCCGGTATGTTCAATGCTCCTCTCGGGCGTTCACGACAGCCCATTGCAAGGATGATCGCTTTTGCCTTGATGGTTTCTAAACCATTTTCACTGCTGACCACGGTAATCTCTTTCTCTTTATTGATATCCAAAACCGTGCTGTTTAACTGGTAGGGTATCTCCAGTTGTTTCACCATAGCAATATATCGAGATGCATATTCCGGTCCTGTTAATTCTTCTTTAAACGTATGAAGGCCAAAACCATTGTGAATGCACTGGTTTAGAATTCCTCCAAGCACGTAATCGCGTTCTATAATTAAAATATCATCCAAACCGGACTCTTTCGCCGCTACAGCCGCAGATAATCCTGCAGGACCTCCACCGATAATCACAAGATCATGATAAATCATATTCGTATCCCTCCTCTTTCAGAAGTTCAGAACCAGTACCGTTTTTACAGATTCTTTCTAATGGGATTCCTGTTTCTCTGGCTAAGATATTCACTGTACGCGGTGTACAGAAACCAGCCTGGCATCTTCCCATTCCCTGACGAACACGTCTTTTAATTCCATCTAGTGAACGGGCTCCAAGTGTTCTTGTGATCGCATCTACAATTTCACCTTCACTGATATTTTCACATCGGCAAACGATTGTACCATACTCTGGTCTTTCCTGAATCAGTTTCCTCTTCTCTTCCATAGAAAGATCTGCTACTCGTGTAATGCCTTTTCTTCTTGGATTGAAATCCGTATTCTCTTCAAATCTGCCTTTTTTCGCAACCATTTCCGCCAAATATTTACCAAGTGCCGGTGCGCAGGTGAGTCCCGGTGATTCAATTCCGGCCGCATCAAAGAATCCTTCGGCATCTTTTGGCTCTCCTAATACAAAATCATTGCCTGATTCATGGGAACGGAGACCTGAGAAGGAAGTAATGACCTGACGAAACGGAATATCTTTTACACTCTTTTCAGCCTTTACGCAAATCTCATCATATCCTTCGGCAGTTGTGATCGTTAGATCTTTATCTGTCTGATCCATTGCGGTCGGACCAATAAGAAGATTTCCGTGAACAGTCGGCGTTACTAAAACACCTTTTCCATATTTACCAGGGAGCTGGAAAACCGTCGAAGAAACATGTTTACCTGCCTCTTTTTCCAGAAGTAAATATTCTCCGCGTCTTGGTATGATATTGAGTTTTACTTCACTGACCATATTATGAATCTTATCTGCATAGACGCCGGCTGCATTCACGATATATTTTGTTACATATGTACCGCAATTTGTTTCTGCAATATAACCGTCATTTGTTTTCTCAATTGCCAAAACTTCTGTATTGAAATAAAATTTCACACCGTTATCACAGGCATTTTCTGCCATTGCGATTGTGAGTCCAAACGGACATACAATTCCGCCTGTTGGAGCATATAATGCCGCTATAACCTCGTCGGTCACATTCGGTTCCAGTCTTCTGACTTCATCTCCTGAAAGAATAGAAAGATCAGAAACTCCATTGGCTCTTCCACGCTCTAAAAGTGCCTCCAGTGCCGGTAAATCCACCAAATCAAAGCATAATACCATGGAAGCATTGCGCTTAAACTCAAAATCCAGCTCTTTGGAGAGTTCCTCCATCCTTGCATTTCCTTTTACATTAAACTCAGCCTTTAGGGAACCTGGTTTTGCATCATATCCGGCATGAACAATACCACTGTTTGCTTTGGATGTTCCGGAGCAAACATCCTCCTCTTTCTCCACAAGAATGATATTACAATGATATTTGGATAATTCTCTTGCAATACTGCAACCAACAACTCCGCCACCAATGATTAAAACATCACATATTTGTTTGTCCATGATACTTGCCTCCTGAAATCATTTTTCAAATTCTTCACGACGAAATGCTCTTGTATGAGCAGATGTTCCATCCGGTGAAATCACAGAAAAATATACATACGGTGCTGATTGTGGAATCTCAAAATCAGCAGCTGTTACCGGACTTCCATCGTGATTGAATACACGCAATGATTTTTTCGGACTTAACTGCATATGAATCACCTGTGCCGGACTGCATTCTAAATGTACATGTCCTTTTTCAAACTTAAGCTCATAAATTTCCGGTCCTGTTGATGCATAAAAATCACCATGTTCCAAAGCATGAATCACGGATTCATATGTGCAGTCTTTTGCCATGATCATAGTCCATGATTTAAATGAGTCATTTTGAATGCTGTCCATCGGAACCTTATTATGATTATCATCAGCGCCATGACAAAACATAAACTTTCCATTTCTCAGTAATTTGTCATATAAAGCCAAATTGTACTCGTTCTGATTTTCTATCATTGCCTGGGTATTAAAAATTTCAAGGCTAAAAATACCTTCGTAGTTTAAGATATTCTCGTCACTCTCCATCGACCAGTTCGGATGATTGTATGCAACCAGATAACCGGCCTTTCTGGCCAGATCAATAAACGCATTAATGTATTCTACACTGTATTTTCGTGGGCCGATACCTGATGCTTGCGGACGTGATTCTGCAAGTTCTCTTGGCATATATTTGCAATAAGGCGGATCATAGGCAATGATCGATAAATTGTGAGGATCCTTTGCAAATAGATTTAAATGAATTTCAGGAGCATAATAGTCAAATACACATGTTGAAGACGGTCTGATATAAGCTTCATATCCGGTAAGCACTACAAAATCATCCGTTGTATATGCTGTATGGTCATATGTTGATTCGTGATCTGTAATCGCAAGCACGGAATAACCATGTTCTTTGTATGCTTGAACCAATTGAGTCGGCTCCATTTTACCGTCTGAGTAAGTGGAATGACAATGAAGATTCGCTTTGTACTGCCTCTGTTTTTTTGAAATGAACTCCATATCTAGGTCCCCCAATTATGTCTTTTTCTTAATTATGGTACTTTCTTGGCAGAATATATTTAAATAACAAAAAAGCACCATCACAAAAGCTGTTCATACAAACAACCCTCGTAAAAATGCCTCTCTTCTATCGCTGCATCAATATTTATCAGTAAATCAATTATACTAATAGATTACAGATATGTCAAATTGAATCGAAAATTTCAATTCTCTATGTCCAAATTCTTTCGAAACTTTATTTTTCTTTTAGATATTCTCCATACTTTCGTCACATTTATAGGTTATACTATAGCCATAAGATGAAAGAGACCGATGACGGCCGAAGCGCAAGGCAAAGGTTATCGGGCTCGACCAACAACTATTCCGGAAAACCGGAATTTACATACATTGTAGTGTAGCTACAAAGAATCCCCTTACATCCCCCTTTTAAGTATTTGTGAAACCAGAAAAACCCTCCAGCCTAAGCAGTTGGAGGGTTTTTCTTTGTTACTTTTTATTTTCGAACATTCATACGAACCAAAGCTCGTTTCATTCTCGCTTTTGCCAGTTTGATCTCTGTATCAGACGCATTTTTATTGTTGAGGATCGCCTGCGCTCTCTTTCCGGATGCTTCCGCACGAGCCACATCGAT
>JAFYOD010000318.1 GCA_017556515.1 Lachnospiraceae bacterium | reverse complement strand
TTTAATACATTTTTAAAGCTTTCTCCGAAGATGGAGACCGAAAACTGGATGAAAAAGAACGCAAAAAACATGCCGCGGTACAGATTACTCTGCAACAGAACAAACGATTTTTGACGTACATAATACGCCAGGATATATGCAAGATAAAGACAGATGAGATCGAGCAGGATAAAATCCAGATGTTTTTTCCAGCCCTTACTTTGTTTTTGGTACATTCCTTCGAACCCTTTCTACTTTAGTATCTATCGTTAAGCCATAGGCTTCTTTTGCAAAATTAGGAATGGCTCATACGAGCCATTCCCAACTGCGGTTTCTTATTTCTTTACAAGCTGTAAAGTACAGGAACCCGGAACTGTAAGTTTTACAGTCTTTGTGATCGGATCAACCACTACCGGTACATATACCCATCTGTCTGTGTTGTTGTCGTAGTAAACTGCTGCTACTTCAACGCCGGCCGGAACATCAACAACCATAGTAACTTCTGTTGCTGTATGTGTAAGACCAGTTGCTGCATCTGCTGCGATTACGGCACGTGTGTTACCTAATGCTGTGAAGCCTGTTAAGTCAACACCTGTCTCTGTACCAAGTACTTCGCTGATTGCTGTACCTGCATTCAGTTTGTTGATTCTCTCAACAACGCCTGTCGGAAGACCTGCTGTCTCAGCCTCACCATTTGCAAAATGAACGCTGACAGTACCGATTGTGATACCGCCGTTACCGTTGGAAACAACCGCTGTACCTGTGCTTGTTGTTGTATCTACCACAAGACCGATGGAAGTACCGGACTTATCGATAGTTGTACCTGTCTCAGAAACAGTTGTACCATTGGCAGCTACATTTACTTTTGTTGTTGCTGTCGGTACGGATGTACCGGATGTGCCTGTACCTACTGTCTGTGTCTGTGTTGTAGTTGTTACAACTGCAGAGCTGCTGCTTGTGCTGCTGCTTGTGCTTCTTGCAGCGAAAGAGAAAGTCGGTACTGCAACCATAGCCACAACAAGTGCTAATGCTGCTAATTTCTTCATTTTCATATCACTTCTCCTCCTTTCATAAGATTTGATTTATTCAATAAACAGCATATTTCTATGCCGGCTATTGCAGATTAATTTTCTTCTCTGTAGAACAGATCCAGAACAACGGAGATCATTCCATCCTGATCCACATAGAACTCGTCAAACTCGGCTCCTGTCACTCCGGATCCCGGGATTGTGTAGAAATCCTCTCCGGAAAGTCCATCAGAAGCAACCACATCCAGTCCCATTTTCAGGTACTGGTCTTTTGTCATGTCTGTGACCATATAGTCTTCCAGCAATTCAAACAGTTTGGTAACAATCTGACTGTCTTCTTTGGATTTCGTTTGCAGCGCTTGGAAATACTTGGTGATGTACTCCTTCTGCTGATTCATACGGAAGATCGCAGAGTGATCCACCGTGATGTCACGGTAACGGACAAATTTTTCCGCTTGTTTTCCCTGTAAGGTCACTTGTGTGCCTTTTACAAATGCCGGATCCGTCTGTTCCATTCCTGCAGTCGGAACTGTGACAGTGACACCTCCAACAGCGTCGTTCAGCTCTCCGATCATTGCCACATCCGTTGCCAGATAATGATCAATAGTAAAACCATGGAGCAGATTGGTAACTGCTGCTGCCATATTTTCGCAGCTGCCTTCGCGTCCGTCTCCAAACGCATACGCCAATGTCAGATGATTCAGCTCCGTTCCCTTTACACTTCCATCCGGATGAATGGTTGTAATCTCCGTGATCGTATCACGCGGGATCTGCAGAATCTTCATCTGATTTCTTGCGGTATCGTGAGCCACCAAAAAGATACCGTCCGCCTGACCGGCTTCGCCAAGCTCCATTTTTTCCGTCATCACATCGCTTCGGTCCACACCAAGGCAAAGGATTGCTTTGATATAGGTATTCTTTTTATATGTTTTTCCCTGCCACTGAACTGTATCTGCAGAAAAATCCAATACAATCTCTTCATTTCCGAGATTAGATGCTTGATCCATCTCCGTCATTGCCTCATTTTGATTGCGGAGTGCGATCATCATTTCCGTAGCCTTGCGTTCGCGATATAAATAAACACCAACTGCCGCCAGAATCACAAATCCGATGACAATCGTACCAACGATCAGACTTCTGACCTGATTTTTATGTTGATTTAACCAGCTCATCGTGACTCCTATCGCTTAATGCTTATGCTCGTAACGCTCGTATTTCTTATACTTTCCATACTTGCCGTATTTTCCATACTTCGCGTACTTTCCATAGTACTTATCTTCGCTTAAATCGACTTTATTTAAAACGACACCCAGGATTCTGCATCCGGATTTCTCGATCTGAGCCTTTACCTTCTGCTCCAGACGGTAGCTGATCGCACCACTCTCGATGACGATCACTGCACCGTCGCAGTGTCTTGCCACGATCGCACCATCGATCAGGTTTGCCATTGGCGGTGTATCCAGAATGATGTAATCATAGTATTCCTTAACTGCCTCCAGCATCTTCTCAAATAATCCTTCCTCCAGAAGTTCCGCCGGATTCGGAGAGTACGGACCTGCAAAGATAATATCTAAATTCTCTGCAGTTGTGTTATAAAGAACCTCTTTCAGGTCTTTCTGTCCGCTTAAATACTGAGAAAGTCCATACACCTCGTGGCTCAGCTGATAACGCGCCACAAGAATGGATTTACGAATATCCGCATCGATCAGCAGTACTTTTTTTCCGATCTGAGTCAGAGACTGCGCTAATGCCATGGAGATGTCACTCTTACCTTCATCCGGCATGGAGCTTGTGATCATGATCGTCTTGATATTGCTTCCGCAAAACTGGATATTTGTACGAAGGGTTTTGATCGCTTCATTATATCCGTAGTCATCTTTCATACTACGTTCTAATTTAATTTTATCTTTCATTACAGTTTCCATCTGCGTCTATCCTCTTTTTCCACGTTTTCTGCCCTTGGTTTTGTTTACCGGTTTATTCTTCGCAAGTGCTTCCTTATCTTCTTCTTTTTCGCCCTCACGCGCCGGAACCATAGCAAGGACCGTCAGACCAAGGTACTTCTCTACATCTTCCTCTGTACGAACGGTATCGTTCATCAGAACTTCCAGAACGATCAGGCCACATACCGCTGCAAAACCTGCCATTGCACCGATCACAGCATTTTTAAAGTTGCTCGGACTCGTCTTCTTGATCGGTACCTGACCGTCTTCGATCATTTTCGGAGGTACCATTTCCATGATGTCTCCGATATAGCTGGACGCTGTGCTTGCCACTTCATCTGCCAGTGCTTTCGCCATCTTCGGATCCGGATCCTGCACACTGATGGAAAGGATACGGGTATCCTTCGGGTTATTGATCGTGATCTTCTCTTTCAGATCTTCATATGTAAGGTCTAAGCCCTGTTTCTCCAGTACATCTTCCAGTACCGGACGGCTTGTTACGATTACTGCATAGTCTTTTGTTAACTGGCTGCCGATCTGCAAGTCCGCAAGAGAGGTTAAGGTTGTTTCCTTGGACAGGATATATACCATTGCAGTGGATGTATACTGCGGAGTCAGCACAAACTTACTGAATGCGCCCGCGATTCCGCCTCCAAGAACGGTAATCGCTAAAATAAGCCAGAATCTGCGTTTCAACGCCATAAATAATTCCAGCAGATCAATCTCTATCTCGTCATTCTCATACGGTGTATTATTTGTATTCATCGTTCTCTTTCCTAACTAATTATTTTATTTTGAATCACGCACTGCGCATTTTCGTATGTGATCCTTCGGATCACATCTGCATCCACATGCTTCTCAAGCCATTCCATGGCCTTTCCGATCTCGGGTGGCCGGTAATCGACCCTGTGCAGATCTGTTCCAAGGAAATCAATCGTTCCTTCTTTTACCAGATTTCTGCAACGGCGCACTTCCGACTGGAACCAGTGTCCTTCCAGACTTTCATAGTTCATCTGCAGGTAACAGCCACTGCTCAGAAGATTGTCGAGGTATTTCTTCTCTCTCAGGCAGTGATAACGTTCCATGTGGGCCAAAATCGGTAAATAGCCGGATGTGATCAAGTGACGAATGGCCCGGTTGATCGTTTGATACGACACACCGTTGTCAAACTCCACCAAAACATATCGGCTTCCCGCCAGCGTAAACGCATTGCCTTCCTTTAACCGTTCATGAAGCCCTTCATGATAATAGGTTTCATGGCCCAGATAAATCTGAAACTCCGGATACTCTCGTTTCAACGTATCTTTCAGTTCCTGAAAGACCTCTTCATACCCTTCCGTTCCTCTCCTCCTTGAATAATGCGGAGTTGCAATCATCGCAGTAACCCCGGCTGCCATAGATGCTTTTACAAGCTCACAAGCTTCTTCCACCGAACGCGCACCATCATCCACTCCCGGAAGAATGTGGGCGTGGATATCGATCATATTATGTAATTGTTTCTTTTCCATCGCCCCTAGGCTCCTTTTATGGACATTTTCTTTCAATCATTGGGATTTGGTATCGGATATCTCCATGCAAAAAGCATACCATTTTAATCATAGCTCTCTTTTATGTAAATTACAAGTAAAATAACCCTTATAAAAAGTACTTATTTGTGTACAAAAGCACTAAAAAGGCCTATCCAAGATATCTGTTTCCTTGAATAGGCCCCTTTTTTACTCCTCTTTGCTGCACGCCACCAGCCTCTGCTCATACTTCTCCTTCGTAGCCAGTCCGCCCCGAATGTGCCGCTCTGCCTTGTTGATGTCCAGTACCACCCGTGCCTGCGCTGCCAATTCCGGATTGATATGGACAAGTCTGTCCGCCACGTCCTTGTGCACGGTACTTTTGCTGATCCCGAACCGCTTGGCAGTCTGCCTCACAGTCGCATTTTCATCTATGATGTAATTGGCAATCTGAATTGCCCGTTCTTCGATATAATCTTTCATAAAAAAACCTGCACGGATTGTTTTTACAATCTATGCAGGTCTTAGGTTCTTTATGAAGTTTTTCCTTTTACATAAATATATCCGAACGCATTCGGGCCCCAGTGACATGCAATGGACGGGATCAGGTTGTCGTACACCTTTACCATCGCCTGGATCTCCGGCGGAGACATCTGGATCACCTGATCTACATTATCCTTATTATAAGTATAGGAAGCAATGATACCATATTCCGGATCACATTTGTCTTCCAGTGCCAGATCTACGATCTGCTTCATGGCCTGTTTGAGTCCGCGTTTTTTCACAAGCACTGTTACTTTACTCTCAACAAAACCAATGACCGGTTTGATAGAAAGCATGGTTCCCAGCATCCAGGACAGCTTGGACAGACGTCCGCCTGCCAGCAGATAGTCCAGTGTTTCCGGGATCGCAGCTGTTACGATACGCGGTACCAGAGCATCTAATTTCTCAACAATTACTTCCATCGGCTCGTTTTCATATTTTCTGGCTTCTTCGACTAAGAAACGAACGCCTCCCACTGCCATCTGAGAATCAAAGACCGTCACTTTTTCATTGTCCGCAAACAGCATCTTCAGTGTCTGGAATGTTCCGGAAATACCGGAGGAGATCGTGATGATCAGAACATCGTCTCCCTGGTTTGTATAACCTTCCACCAGTTCCTGTGCATGTTCTAAAGACGGAAGGGATGTCTTCGGAAATTCTTTCAAATTAATGAGACGATTGTAAAATTCATCTACGCTTAAATCCACACCGTCCAGAAACTCATCGTCACCCATCTGGACACGAAGTGGTAAAATGTCCACCTGATATTTTTCGCGTTCATCCAGTTTGATACTGCTTCCGGAATCTACTACGATTCTTAACATATTTTCATCCTCTTTCATTTTGCATAATCTTAACGTTTATTGTAACACAAAATCCCGAACGAAACAGTGACTTTGTAAATTTTTTATACTTTTTTCAGGATTGTGGCATTTCCTTATGATTCATGGTAAAATAATCATTAGAATATTTCGAAAACGTATCTCTATGAAGGAGGAAACATGAAAGATTTTATTTATAACATTCCTACAAAAGTTTATTTTGGCAAGGATCAGATGGGGAACTTAGGCACAGAACTTTCCAAATACGGAAAACGTGTCCTTTTAACATATGGCGGCGGCTCCATCAAGAAAACAGGTCTTTATGATCAGGCAATGGCTGAAATGAAAAAAGCCGGTCTTGAGGTATTTGAACTGAGCGGCATCGAGCCGAACCCGCGTATCGGCTCCGTTCGCAAAGGTGCTGAAATGTGTAAAGAGCACAACATTGACGTTCTTCTTGCCATCGGCGGCGGTTCCACGATCGATGCAACAAAGTGGATCGCAGCAAGTGCATGTGTAGAGCATGATGCCTGGGATTTCTTTACAAAAGGTGCGGTTGTTGAAAAAGCACTTCCGATTGTTACGATTCTGACTCTGGCTGCAACCGGTTCTGAGATGAACTTCGGCGGCGTTATTTCCAACCCGGAGACACAGGACAAACTGGCTGCTTCTTCTCAGCTTCTGTTCCCGAAGGCTTCCTTCCTGAATCCGGAAGTTACTTACACAGTAAGCAAGTACCAGACTGCCTGCGGATCTGCTGACATCCTCTCTCATATTTTTGAAATCTACTTCAATGCAGAGGGAAGCATGTTTATGCTCGATTCTATTATGGAAGGTTTAATGAAGACAGTCATCAAATATGCTCCGATCGCCATTGCCGAGCCGGAGAACTATGAAGCAAGAGCCAATCTGATGTGGGCTTCCAGCTGGGGTATCAGTGGCTTGATCCGTGCCGTTCAGACTTGTGCATGGAGCTGCCATCCGATGGAACATGAGCTTTCCGCGGTTTACGATATCACACACGGTCTCGGCCTTGCGATCCTTACTCCAAGATGGATGCAGTACTGTCTCGATGAAAGCACTGTTGACCGCTACGTGAAACTTGGTGTCAATGTATTCGGCATCGATGCTTCCCTTCCGCCAATGGAAATCGCTGAGAAAGCCATCGAAGCAACTGCTGACTTCCTGTTCAACAAGCTTGGCCTTGATGACACATTTACAAAAGTTGGTATCAAGGAAGAAGATTTTGATATCATGGCTCAGAAAGCCTGCAGAAAAGGCTGCATCGCAGGATTCAAGACACTGTATGCAGAAGATGTGAAAAAGATCTACGAGATGTGCTTATAAACGCGAAATGTACCTCAGCAATCCATTAGGATTGGCTGAGGTACATTAATTTCTCATCCTCCAGCACGGCTGTGGATGCGCCTGCAAATGTCGTGCTCACTGAGCCCGCCGCACACGCATACCGACACGCCTGTCCCAGGGAATCTCCTTTCAAGATCCGGCTTACAAACGCTGCAACCGTACAGTCTCCGGCGCCTGTGGTATCCACCACAGAAACAGTCAATGACGGAGCCCATCCGTGCTCCTCGCTGCCGGAATAGTAGCAGCCACGCTCTCCACACTTGATCACCACATGGGCTACACCTAGCTTATGGAATGCTTCGGCCGCTTCCTCTGCGGTCGCAGTACCTGTCATATCTAAAACATCATATAAACTCGGCAGGAAATAATCGATGTAAGGTAAAAATCTTCGGATACCTTCAAGTCCAAGCCCAAGCTTGTCCGCTGCCAGATCCGCAAACACCAAAAGACCTTTTTCCTTTGCTTCTTTCAGATATTCTAGCAATCCTTCTGTTTCCCACTCCGGCATAGAAAATAAACTTGCCAGAGAGATTGCGCGGCAAGTTTCCGGAAGATCCGCCAATCTCGGAACATCTCCTGCAGCAAGGGTACTATGC
Source organism: Lachnospiraceae bacterium (assembly GCA_017556515.1). Lineage (GTDB taxonomy): Bacteria > Bacillota > Clostridia > Lachnospirales > Lachnospiraceae > Pilosibacter. Next base: position 63 of record JAFYOD010000318.1, on the reverse strand, counting down.
GCCCCCTGCACAGAGAATGTTCTTCGCTCGCCATCTTCACTTACCAGTACCATCGCAGTACCG
>JAFYOD010000317.1 GCA_017556515.1 Lachnospiraceae bacterium | reverse complement strand
GATCTGAAAGATACAACAAAGCTCATCATTGCTCAGAGAATTTCTTCCATTCAGGATGCAGATCTCATTCTGGTACTGGATGATGGAAAAGTGATCGGAATGGGTACTCATGAGGAACTCGTAAAGACTTGTGAGGCTTATGAAGAAATTTATACGACACAGATTGGTTCCCAGATGGGAAGCGCAGCTGCAATCGAGGAAGCACAGGAGGTGACAGGTTAATGACTACTGCAGAGAGAGAGAAAAGTTTAAAGCAGAGATATGGTAACCGCATGGCCAGTGCTCCCGGAAGAGGTTTCGGTCCGGGACCGGGAGGTCCTCCTGGAAGAGGTCCGGGAAGGGGGCCGGGCGGCCCGGGTGGTCCGAGAGGACCGAGAGGCGGCGGAAAGCCGAAAAACAGCAAGGCAACCATCATGCGCCTTCTTTCCTATGTGGAGCAGGATAAGTACAAATTGATCATTGCTTACCTTTGTGTATTGGCGAGCACCCTTGCAACATTGGCCGGTTCTTATATGTTGAGACCACTCATCAATACGTATATTGTTCCGAGTGAAGGAAGTGCAGGAGACATTGCAGGTCTTGCAGGAGGTCTTGCAGTATTATTATGCGTATACCTCATCGGTGTTGCGGCAAACTATCTTCAGTCCAGGATCATGCTGACGATCGCACAGGGAGCGCTGCTCAAGATCCGTACAGATCTGTTCAAGAAAATGCAGGATCTGCCGATTAAATTTTATGATACCAATGCACACGGAGACCTGATGAGCCGATATACCAATGACGTAGATACTATTGGTATGATGCTCAGCAATACTCTGATCCAGTTATTTTCCGGTGTGCTTAGTATCATCGGTACTTTTGCATTGATGTTATATACCAACGTATACCTAACAATCGTAACGGTTGTTATGATCCCGATCATTATGAGAGCAGCCGGTTTTGTCGCGATGCGCAGCGGAAAATATTTCGGTGCACAGCAGGCAGCTCTTGGTGCAATGAACGGATATATTGAGGAAACCATCACAGGACAGAAGGTAGTGAAAGTATTCTGCCATGAAGAGATTGCAGAAGAAGAGTTTAATATCCTGAATAAGGACCTTCGCAATAAACAGATCAAAGCGCAGTTTATTGGCGGATTGATGGGACCGCTCATGAACGGTCTCAGCCAGGTAAACTATGCACTGACAGCTTGTGTCGGCGGTCTGCTCTGTGTATTAAAAGGATTTGACGTGGGCGGTCTGACGGTATTCCTTAATTTCTCCAGACAGTTTTCTCGTCCGATCAATGAAATTTCCATGCAGGTTTCCACTGTGTTCTCGGCCCTTGCCGGAGCAGAGCGTGTATTTGCTGTTATGGATGCAGAACCGGAACTTCCGGATGCTGAGGATGCAGTATCCATGGAAGGAATGAAAGGCCATGTAGCTCTTGAGCACGTAACCTTTGGTTATAATCCGGAAAAAGTGATTTTAAAGGATATCAGCCTTTATGCGAAACCTGGCCAGAAGATTGCATTTGTGGGATCTACCGGTGCAGGAAAGACAACGATCACAAACCTGATCAATCGTTTCTATGATATACAGGAAGGTTCCATTACAATTGACGGCGTGGATATTCGTCATATTAAACGTGATGAACTTCGTAAGAATATCGCGATGGTTCTTCAGGATACCCATCTGTTTACAGGAACCGTTATGGAAAATATCCGTTACGGACGTCTGGATGCAACCGATGAAGAAGTAATTGAAGCTGCAAAAACTGCATCTGCGCATTCCTTTATCATGCGTCTTCCGAAAGGATACGATACAGTACTTGAGAGTGACGGTGCAAACTTAAGTCAGGGTCAGAGACAGCTTCTTAATATTGCCAGAGCTGCAGTGTCTAAGGCACCGATTCTGATCCTTGATGAGGCAACCAGTTCCGTCGATACGCGAACAGAAAAACACATTGAACGCGGCATGGACCGTATCATGGCTGACAGAACTACATTTGTTATCGCACATCGATTATCTACGGTTCGTAATGCTAATGCGATCATGGTATTGGAGCAGGGACAGATCATCGAACGAGGTGATCATGATGACTTGTTAAGACAGAAAGGACGTTATTACGAGCTCTATACAGGAGTGATAGAGTTAGATTAAAACGTTGTTAAATTAACACCAAATTAATACTAATACAGTATAAATGAATAAGCAGGCACTTCATTAAGAAAATGAGGTGCTTGCTTTGCTTTATAAAGTAAAATCACGGTTTTGGTTTGTTCTTTTTTAAGAACATAAACAAATATGCGCATTTTTTCAGTATTGTATAGATGGTGATGATTGTATTCAGACGATTATTGTGCTATACTGAATAACATAGAAATTTTGATTCTAATAAATAAAGAAAGAAGGTTTGTTAGATGGGTCTGAGCACATTTAAAGGCGGCATTCATCCTTATGAAGGAAAAGAGCTCTCTGCCGATAAGCCGATTCAGGTGATCAAGCCAGGTAAAGAACTGGTATTTCCGTTGTCTCAGCATATCGGTGCACCGGCAAAACCGATCGTACAGAAGGGCGATAAGGTTTTAGTAGGTCAGAAAATTGCAGAAGCAGGCGGTTTTATTTCTGCGCACGTGATCAGTTCCGTATCCGGAACAGTTAAGGGAATCGAACCGCGTCTTGTTGCAAACGGCAGCACATTGCAGTCCATTATCATTGAAAACGATGGCGAGTACACAAAAATCGAGGGTTATGGTGAGAAGAGAGATTACACGAAACTTTCCAAGCAGGAGATCCGTGACATCGTAAAAGAAGCCGGAATCGTAGGTCTTGGTGGTGCAGGTTTCCCGACTAATGTAAAACTTACCCCGAAGAATGAAGACGAGATCGATTATGTAATCGTTAACGCAGCAGAGTGTGAACCGTATCTTACTTCTGACTACCGTATGATGATCGAAAGACCGGAAAAAATTGTTGGTGGTCTGAAGGTTATGCTTCAGCTGTTTGATAACGCAAAAGGCGTGATCGGTATCGAGGAAAACAAACCGGAAGCGATCAAGATCCTTCAGGAACTTGTAAAAGACGAACCGAGAATTTCTGTTTGTCCGCTGCAGACAAAGTACCCGCAGGGTGGTGAGCGTTTCCTTATCTATGCGGTAACCGGTGGCAGAGAGATCAACTCCACTATGCTCCCGGCTGATGCTGGTTGTGTTGTAGACAACGTAGATACTGTTGTTTCCATCTACAATGCAGTATGTGAAAGTACACCTCTTATCCGTAAGATCATCACTGTGACAGGTGACGCAGTCGCGAATCCGCAGAACTTTGCAGTAAGACTTGGTACAAACTATCAGGAAATCCTGGAAGCAGCAGGCGGATTTAAGTCCGAACCGGAAAAAGTGATCTCCGGTGGTCCGATGATGGGTCAGGCATTATTCTCCCTGGATATTCCGGTTATGAAAAATTCATCTGCACTGACTTGTCTTACAAAAGATGAAGTGGCAGCAAATGCAGAGACTGCTTGTATCCGTTGCGGCCGTTGCGTAGACGTATGCCCGGGTCACGTAGTTCCGCAGATGATGATGGCTGCAGCAGAGCGTCATGATCTTGCTATGTTTGAAAAGTTAAATGGTATGGAATGCTGTGAATGTGGTTCCTGTACCTTTATCTGTCCGGCTCACAGACCGCTCACTCAGGCGTTTAAAGAGATGAGAAAAGCTGTGATGGCTGAGAGAAGAAAGAAAGCGTAGGAGGTGTCAAAATGGCTAAATTATTAAACGTTTCATCCTCACCTCATGTGCGCACAAAAGTCTCCACAAAGAACATTATGTACGATGTGGCGATCGCAATGGTCCCGGCACTGATTTGGGGTGTGATGCAGTTTGGTATTCGTTCTCTGATCGTCGTAGCTGCGACAGTGGCTTCCTGTATGATCAGTGAATACGCATTTGAGAAATTTATGAAGAAACCGATTACAATTGGTGACGGCAGTGCCCTTGTAACCGGTATGATCTTAGGTCTTAACATGCCGCCGTCTATCCCGGTTTGGATCCCGTGTCTCGGTGGTGTGTTTGCAATTATCGTTGTAAAACAGCTTTACGGCGGTCTTGGTCAGAACTGGATGAACCCGGCTCTTGCAGCAAGATGTTTCTTACTGATCTCTTTTGCAGGTCTGATGACAAAGTTCACAGATCCGGCAACTGATGCGATCGCAAGTGCAACTCCGCTGGCAGTTATGAAATCCGGCGGTGAAGTGGCATGGATGGATCTCTTCATCGGTAAGATCCCGGGAACGATCGGTGAGATTTCTGCAGTAGCTCTTTTAATCGGTGCTGCATATCTTTTAGCGAAAAAAGTAATCTCTATCCGTATTCCGGCTACATACATCCTTACATTTGCAGTGTTTGCATTTGTATTTGGAAAACAGGATGTGAACTATGTACTCGCTCAGGTATTTGGCGGCGGTCTCATTTTCGGTGCATTCTTTATGGCAACTGACTATGTTACAAGCCCGATCACACCAAAGGGTCAGATCGTATTCGGTATCTGCCTTGGTCTCCTGACAGGTCTGTTTCGTCTCTTCGGCGGCAGTGCAGAAGGTGTTTCCTATGCGATCATTTTCTGTAATATGCTTGTTCCGTTAATCGAGAAGTACACACTTCCAACCGCATTCGGAAAAGGAGGTAAGAAAAATGGCAAGTAAATCTGGATTTATGAAAGACGCGCTGGTCCTTTTTGCGATCACTCTGGTTTCCGGCCTTTGCCTTGGTTTCGTATATGATCTTACAAAAGAACCGATCGCGCAGGCAACCATCGATAAAAATAATCGTACATATCAGGAAGTTCTTGCATCTGCAAGCACATTTGCTGATGTAGACGGTTCTGCAGAAGCAATTGCAGAACTTGCAGCCTCCGGTGAACTTGCAGGTTTCGGCGGTGTTGCGATCGAATCCGTTCTTGCAGGAACAGATGCAAGCGGTGCAGTAGTAGGTTATGTGATCAACTCCTTATCCAACGACAGTTACGGCGGTGCAGTTAAGATCTCTGTAGGTTTTGATGCAGAAGGAACCATCACAGGTGTTGGTATCCGTGAGATCAACGATACTCCGGGTCTTGGCTTAAAAGCAAAAGATGCGGCATTTAAAGATCAGTATATCGGAAAGAACGAGGATTCTCTCGTGGTAACAAAGATGGGTGCATCCGCATCCAACGAGATCGACGCGATCAGCGGTGCAACTATCACATCTAACGCAACTACAAACGCAGTGAATGCAGCATTATATTATCTGCATAACTGTATGAATTAGGAGGAGGGAAAGTTATGAATAAATGTGTAGAACGTATTTATAACGGTATTATCAAAGAAAACCCTACCTTCATCCTTATGCTTGGTATGTGTCCGACACTTGCGACGACAACATCTGCAAGCAATGGTCTCGGTATGGGACTTTC
>JAFYOD010000042.1 GCA_017556515.1 Lachnospiraceae bacterium | reverse complement strand
GCCTTCATTGCGGCACTTTACACCGGAGAATGGGGATCGGTCTTCCACAACTGGTATCTGATCATGATCACCCCGTGCCCATTGGTTACCGACTATTTTGAGATCGGAGGTCTCGCCAGTGCACTGCTCAATGCAGGTGCCTGCGGTATGGCTTGTTTTCTGGCCATGGTATTCTTAAAAGGTGACTCCCATCCAAATACCTTAGCAGGATATTTCCTCGTTGTAGCCCACTGTTTCTATGGTCTGAATTTCTTAAATATGTGGCCATGTTTCCTGGCTCCGTTTCTTTATCTGCGAATGAAGAAACTGGACTTTAACGCCAACCTTCATGTTTGCATGTTTGCAACATCTTTCGGACCGTTCATTAGTGACTTCCTGTTCCGTTATACACAGGGAGACTCCTTTGAATTTGGTCAGGTAAATCTGACTCTTTCCGGAATTGCATTGGCACTTGGATTTGCGATCCTTCTCGGATTTATTATCCCGGCTATTCTCCCGGGTGCAAAAGCCTGGCACAAAGGATACAATCTTTACAACGGTGGTCTGGCATTCGGTGTATTCGGTTTCTTCATTTTCAACTTCATGTACAAGACCATGGGAATCGCAGCTCCGGCAACCTTACACCGTACTAATGAGATCTACGAAGCATTTGGCCGCAATTATCATGCATTTGCAATTGTCTTCTTCTTGATCATTTTTGTATCCTGCATCGGTATCGGTTATTACCTGAACGGAAAATCCTTCCATGGATACCGTGAATTACTGAAAGATACCGGCTATGCATCTGACTTTGCAAATAAATATGGAATGCCTGTATGTCTGATCAATATCGGTATTTACGGAATCCTTTTCCTGATGTATATCAGTGTGATCACCATTTTCACTCCTGGTGCAGGTTTTACTGGACCTACCATTGGTGTGATCCTGGCCTCCCTGACATTTACCGCGATCGGCCAGCATCCGAAAAACGTATGGCCGATCCTCGCCGGATATATCTTACTCTATCTGGTAACCGTAGGATTCTGCCAATTAAACGGACGTGACATTACCTGGACGATTTCCACACAGGGATACATCAATGCGGTTGCCTTTGCTACCGGTCTTTGCCCGATCGTCGGACGTTACGGTGTCCGTGCAGGTATCACAGCCGGTCTGTTATGTGCTTCTATGTGTACAGCAACACGTGATCTTCACGGCGGCTTTGTTCTCTACAACGGCGGTTTTACAGCCGGTATCACTGCCCTGGTGTTAATTCCGATCCTGGAGCATTATATCCCATCTGTACGAGAAGAGCTGAAACCACAGACTGTACAGAGTATGATCGCCGTAGTCGACATCAAATCACGCTCAAAAAATAACTAATTGACCATAATTAAAAAACGTTTGCGATCCAAGTCTGTTGACTGACCGCAAACGTATTTTATTTTGCTTCAATATTTATAACGTATAAAGTCCCTTCTTCTACGCGGAACTTCACTTCATATCCGGCAAATTCCATCCCGTAGATCCGCTGCGGATCATTCTGATAAGAAGGTCTTGGATCATGAGCCAGCACAGCTTTTAACGCTTCTCGCTTATCCTCTGAAACTACATCTAATAAGTCATCTGACACGTTTATCTGCAGACCATATTCTTTGGTCTGATCTGTAAACCCTCCGGAAGCTTCCGGGTGACTGTCCACAAAAGGAAGATACGGTTTGATGTCATAGATCGGAGTTCCATTCATCAAATCCGCTCCGGATACATGAAGAACCGGACCTCGTTCTGTATGCAGTTCAATCCTTTCCAGTTTTACACAAGAAAGACCGACCGCATTGGGACGAAACGGAGATCTTGTCGCAAATACTCCTACCCGCTTATTTCCTCCCAGTCTCGGAGGGCGTACGGTCGGAGACCAATCCTTTCGAACAGCTTCAGAAAACTCCCACAACAGCCAGAGATGAGAAAACTCCTCCAGACCGCGAAGAGCATCCTGATTGCGATATTCCGGCTCGAATACAATTTCCGCTTTCAAGGATTCTATTAATCCACTCTGTCTTGGAATTCCAAATTTCGTCGGAAAGTCTGTATAGATCCTGGCTATGATATGAAAAATCCGCTCATTTTCCTGTCTTTGCATTTCCCTCATACACACTAACCCAGTTTTGCCACGATGGCGTCGCCAACCTGAGAAGTAGAGGCATTTCCTCCGATATCCGGAGTCATGTATACACCATCCACCAGAACCTCTTCAATGGCATCCAGCACCTTCTTGCCCCAGTCCTCGTGACCAAAGAAGTCCAGCATCTGAGAGATTGCCCATACAGAAGCCATCGGGTTGGAAATTCCCTGACCTGCAATATCCGGTGCAGATCCGTGGATCGGCTCGAACATGGACGGGAATGTACGCTCCGGATTGAGGTTTGCACCTGCTGCCAGTCCCATACCACCGGAGATTGCTGCACCAAGGTCAGTCAGGATATCACCAAACAGATTGCTTGTTACTACTACTTCAAAACGTTTCGGATCCTTTACCATGAACATCGCAGCTGCATCCACCAGCAGCGTTCTTGTCTCTACGTCCGGATATTCCTCTGCCACCTCTTTGAAGATCTGATCCCAAAATACCATAGAATAATTTAACGCATTGCCTTTACTGATGCTGGTCAGGCTGCGTTTTTCTTTTCTAGCCACTTCAAATGCATAACGGATAATACGTTCACAGCCCTTACGAGAAAATACACCATCCTGGATTACCACTTCGTTTGGTTTATTCTTAAAGAGCCAGCTTCCACTTCCTGCGTATTCACCTTCACTATTTTCACGGATGAAGGTCATATTGATTTCTTCACGCTCTACCCCTGCCAGCGGACACGGCGCACCCTTTAATAATTTTACCGGTCTGAGGTTTACGTACTGATCAAAATTTTTGCGGATCGTCAGCAGTAAGTCCCAAAGGGAGATATGATCCGGAACACCCGGATATCCGACTGCACCAAGATAGATCGCATCAAATTTTTCTAAAATTTCAATACCATCTTCAGGCATCATTCTTCCTGTCTTCAGATAATATTCACATCCCCAAGGAAACCAGGTATCTTCGATCTGGAATGTACCTGCCAGCTCTGCCACACGTTTTAATACTTTAATACCTTCTGTCAAGACTTCCGGACCGACACCGTCGCCCGGGATCACGGCAATTTTATAAGTTTTCATCATACTTCCTCCTTCATCCATATCTTCATTCGTTCCAGACAGTCAAATGCATCACTGCGGCCAAGTTCATATGTACGGATAATCTCTTTTACATCATGGCTCATGCGTCCGATCTCCAACGGCTTCTTTGGACGGATCACAAAGCACTCGCCGCTGGTTTCCAATCCTGCAATGTCTTCCACTGTTTTGTTATATGCTTCCGGCCGTTTCTCCAGACACTTCACAAACTTTGGATACTTGCGGTAAAAAATTCTTGCAAGGCCTCGTTTTTCCGCCTTTTTACGATAGTCTGCAGGTCTTGTCAGGATCACTACATTTTTAGCAAATCCCATATTCATAAACGCACGAACCGGAATACTGTCACTACATCCACCGTCCAGCAGTTTCATACCGTCTTTTTCCACAATGTGAGAGACGTATGGCATTGACGCTGATGCACGAAGATAATCGATCTCTTTCACCATATCATTCATACGGATATATTCAGGCGCTCCTGTTTCCAAGTTGGTACATACCAAATAAAACGGAGTTTTTGAACGAAGAAATGCTTCATTGTCGTACGGATCCAGCTGTTCCGGAACTGTGTGATAGCAAAATTCTGCTCCGACCAGATCTCCGGTTGTCAATAAGCTGTAAAAGCTCATCATACGTTTATCCGTACAATATTTTTTATTATATCGAATGGTTCTTCCGGCTTGTCCGGAAATAAAGGAACAGCCACAGATCGCTCCAGCTGAAACTCCGATCACTCCGTCAAATTCGATTCCCTGCTCCATGAACACATCTAAAATTCCTGCTGTGTACATGCCACGCATGGCACCGCCTTCCAGGACCAGTCCGATTTTCTTATTCTGAGCCATTTCCACACCCCCATTACAAATGATCCATAATTAGTTTTATTTTAACACCGGGAATGACAGACCGTCAACTGCACGGTTTCATGAATCCTCAGAAATCATAAAAGGAGTCTGTACCACTTGTAAGGTACAGACTCCCGATTTTATAGGATCACTATGGCTTGACTACTTTATATCACATTTCTGCAACTGCAGCTATATTAGCAACCTCAGTCGCCGCCTCTACGAAACCGATTCGCGGAGGATTTTAATGCATACCATACAGAAACAATTACGATTAAAGCAAATACAGAACTTGTCATATTGGAATCCTCCTTTATCTGATTTATTTTGGTTAGTTTTATCTAACTACATAATACCACAGATATAAAAGGATTGCAAGCATATTTTAGTAATAATTACTATTATTCTACAAGTTTATTTAACTCTTCTACATAATGAGTCTCATCAGCCTTTTTATGTCCCGCTTTTGCTGCATACTGGTTCACCGCTACTTGAGACTTCTTGATCGCCTGCATGGTGCCTGCACCACCGATACATCCACCAGGACATGCCATACCCTCCAGCAGGTATCCATTGTATTTACCGGCCTTTGCAAGGGTCATCAATTTCTTACAGTCGCGAAGACCTTCTGCCTTCTCCACTTTGATCTCACGATCCGGATAACGCTCTTTGATCACGTTGACTACAGCAGTTGCCACACCGCCGGATACTGCAAAATTACGGCCATCTGTGGACGCATCATTGACACCATACGGATCTTCCGCAATGTTTTCAATATCCACATGCTTCGCATCGAAGATTCCATCCATCTCCTCATAGGTAAGAACGAAATCCACTTCACTGCGGACACTCTTTCTCATCGCCTCCAGCTTCTTCGCTGCACACGGTCCAATGAAAACAACTTTTGCATTTGGATGCTGGTGTTTAATCAATCTGGCAGTCAGCACCATTGGTGTCAGAGCCATGGAAATACATTTTGCCTGTTCCGGGAATAGTTTCTTCGCCATGGATGCCCAGGCCGGACAACAGGAAGTCGCCATAAACGGAATTTCAGCCGGAACCTCTTTGATAAAATCTTCTGCTTCCTGAACGGTGCAGAGATCAGCTCCGATCGCCACTTCAAAAACGTCTGCAAACCCCAGCTGTTTCATCGCCGCACGAAGCTTGCCCGGAGTTACCTTTGATCCAAACTGGCCGACAAATGCCGGTGCCACAGCTGCGTATACTCGCTCTCCTGACTGGATCGCACGGATCACCTGGAAGATCTGAGACTTATCCGCAATTGCGCCAAACGGGCAGTTTACAAGACACTGTCCGCAGGATACGCACTTCTCCGGATCAATATGAGCGCGCCCATGTTCATCGGAACGGATCGCATCTACACCACAAGCAGCTGCACACGGACGTTCCTGCTTAATGATTGCATTGTAAGAACATGCATTGACGCACTGTCCGCATTTGATACATTTTTCCTGATCAATAATCGAACGGCCGGTATTGGAATCAATGGAAACTGCCTTCGTCGGACACACTTCCACGCACGGATGTGCCAGACAGCGCTGACAGCCTTCTGTAACCATCACACGTTTCTCCGGACATGCGTTACAAGCAAATTTGATCACATTGATCAACGGCGGTGTATAGTAGGTCTCCGGCTTATCAGCCGCCTCGATATTCGCTGAAAGCGGTGCATGCTCTGCAGCAGTCCTGCACGGAAGTCCCATTGCAAGACGCAGACGTTCTCCTACGATCGCACGCTCCAAGAAAACATCCTGTCTGTAATTTCCCACCTCACCCGGAACAATCTTATACGGAAGTTCTTCAATACGCTTATCGATCGGCCATTCGGTATGATATGCCATGCGGGCTACTTCACGAAAAACTCGATGACGGATTTCCTGGATCCTTGTTTCAATTCCTCTCATACAGTCACACGCTCCTATCTTATTTTCACTATCATTCATAACATAACTATAATTGCTTTCACATTTTCCCGCAAGAAAAAACAACTGGCAGATTTGGAAATATGCGGATTAATTAAAAAAAGGTCCTCTTGCCAGAGAACCTTTCTTAGATAATTATACCAGTAATGTAATAAGCGGAATGGAGATCATGGAAAGCAATACGCTTGTAAGAACGATCTTTGTTCCATATACTGCATCCGCACCATATTTCTGAGCCATAAGAGCAGCCGTGCTTCCTGCAGGCATTGCTGTGAGGATCACACCACACGCTACCAGAATATCATTTGCTCCAAGAGCTTTCATAAATACCAATGCAAAAATCGGAAGTACTGCAAGTCGAATAAATCCGTAGTAAACAATACTCCAATCTTTAAAAGAATCCAGAGTCAGGGCAGTCAGCATACTGCCGATCAACAGCATGGAAATCGGAGTTGTACAGTTTCCGAGACCTGTTAAAGACTTCTGTAAGAATTCCGGGATAGGAAGCTGGATCGCTGCCTGAAGCATACCCAGGTAAACTGCGATCATACACGGATTCATCAGAACCTTCAACAGTGCTTTTCCCTTGTTTCCGGATTCTTTGCTGAAAATGGAGATTCCTGCAGTCCACATGAAGATTCGGTTCGGAATGATAAAGATCGCAGCCAGCACCAGACCTTCCTCACCAAGGATTGAGGAAACGATCGGAAGTCCTAAGAATCCGCAGTTGTTAACCAAAGTTGCATACTGAAGGATGCTCTTCTTATCACTTGGATAGCGGTTGTATACAAACTTACCCAGCAGCCAGGCTGTTCCACAAATCGCAAAGGATAATGCCAGGCAGAAAGAAGCCTCCTTCACAAATTCCATCGTCAGTTTCATATTGAAGGAATTGAACACCATACACGGCATCGTGATCTGAAGAACAAAATCCGTCAATTTAATTTCTGTGGCTTTATCAAAGATCTTTTTCTTATTACAATAATATCCCACAAGCATGTAAACCAACATCAATGCCTGTGTGGAAAGCATTTTCATAAAACTGTCCATTTGTTCCCCCTACTACTCTGCACAAATAAAGAATTTATACTCCGTTCTTGTTCTGTATTCATCTTCCTTTTTACAGATACAGGATTTGAAATTCTCGTGGTTAACAGAATCCGGATAATACTGAGTTTCAAATGTAACACCCTGGAATTTCTGATAAACAGCTCCGTTTTTGCCGGTTTCATTTTCTACATAGTTGGCTGTATAAGCCTGAATACCCGGCAAATCGGTGTAGATTTCCATGGAGATCCCACTCTCATGAGACTTTAATTCTGCAACCTTCTTAAACTCTCCATCATTATCAAGAGCCCAGTTATGATCATAGCCCCTTGCAAGGATCAGTGCTTCATAATCTTCATCCAAGTCCTGTCCAATGCTCTTCGCAACACGGAAATCCATCGGAGTACCTTCTACCGGAATCAGCTCTCCGGTCGGGATCAGCTCTGCATCCGTTCTTGTATAACAATTAGAATCAATCCAAAGTACCTGCTCGCGCACGTTTCCGCTGTCATGACCGTTTAAATTGAAGTATGTATGGTTTGTCATGTTGATCGGAGTATCTGCATCTGTTGTTGCATGATAATCGATCACAATGCCATTCTCCTCTGTCAATGTGTACGTTACTGTCACATCCACATTGCCCGGAAATCCCTGGTCTCCATCCGGACTATGTAAGAAAAATGTGATGCTGTTCTCACTTGTTTCCTTTACATCCCATACACGGAAACTCCAAAAATCCAGACCACTGTGC
>JAFYOD010000316.1 GCA_017556515.1 Lachnospiraceae bacterium | reverse complement strand
TGTTACAAGGGAACCTGCCTGCTCTACGTGCTCGCCAAGAACGAGACGAAGTGCTTTGTGGAGAAGGTGTGTTGCGGAGTGGTTTCTTGCTGTTAATGCACGATTCTGCTCATTTACTTTTAATGTAACTGTTTCACCGTTCTGGAACATACCTTTAACCACTTTACCAACGTGACCAACTTTGCCACCCTGTAACTTGATTGTATCTTCAACAACGAACTCAGCATTCTCAGTTACGATCACACCGATATCACCCTGCTGACCACCCATTGTAGCATAGAACGGAGTCTCTTTTACAAGGATAGTACCTGTCTGACCATCTGTAAGAGCCTGAACGATCTCGTCCTCTGTTGTAAGAACTGTAATCTCAGAATCAAATACAAGGTTGTCATAACCTACGAACTCTGTTGTGATAGCTGCATCGATGGACTGATATACAGTAACATCTGCACCCATGTAGTTAGTTGTCTTTCTAGCTTTTCTAGCTTTCTCTTTCTGCTCTTTCATGCAAGCTGCGAAACCTTCTTCATCAACTTCAAAGTTCTTCTCCTCAAGAATCTCTTTTGTAAGATCAAGCGGGAATCCGTAAGTATCGTAAAGCTTGAATGCATCTGCGCCGGAAAGCATTGTTGTGCCTTCAGCCTTCATAGCCTCTTCCATATCAGCGAGGATTGCAAGGCCCTGGTCGATTGTCTTATTGAATTTATCTTCTTCCTCTGTGAGAACTTTGAAGATCATAACTTTCTTCTCTTCAAGCTCCGGATAACCATCCTTGGAAAGAGCGATTACTGTATCGGAAAGGTTTGCAAGGAACTTGCCTTCGATACCGAGTTTTCTGCCGTGACGAGCCGCACGTCTTAAAAGTCTTCTAAGTACATAGCCACGACCCTCGTTGGACGGCATGATACCGTCGGAGATCATGAATGTACAGGATTTGATATGGTCTGTTACGATACGGATAGAGATATCTGTCTCGTGGTCAACCTGGTACTCTTTACCTGCAAGAGCACATACTCTGTCGAGAAGCGCTTTGTTTGTATCTACGGTAAAGAGGGAGTCTACGTCCTGAACAACAACTGCAAGACGCTCAAGACCCATACCTGTATCGATGTTCTTCTGAGCAAGCTCTGTGTAGTTGCCTTTACCGTCGCTGTCAAACTGTGTGAATACGTTGTTCCATACCTCGATGAAACGGTCACACTCACAGCCTACTTTACAGTCCGGGCTGCCGCAGCCGTATTTCTCACCACGGTCATAGTAAACCTCAGAACACGGACCACACGGACCGGAACCATGCTCCCAGAAGTTGTCTTCTTTACCAAAGCGAACGATACGCTCTGCCGGAACACCGATCTTCTTGTTCCAGATCTCATATGCCTCATCATCCTCAAGATATACGGACGGATAGAGACGCTCCGGATCAAGACCGATCACTTCTGTTAAGAACTCCCATGTCCATGCAATTGCTTCATTCTTAAAGTAATCACCGAAGGAGAAGTTACCTAACATCTCGAAGAATGTACCGTGACGAGCTGTTTTACCGATATTCTCGATATCACCTGTACGAATACATTTCTGACATGTACACATTCTTGTTCTCGGCGGGATCTCCTGACCTGTAAAGTACGGTTTTAACGGAGCCATACCGGAGTTGATTAATAATAAGCTATTGTCGTTGTGCGGAACGAGGGAATAGCTGTTCTTTGCAAGATGTCCTTTGCTCTCGAAGAATTCGAGGAACATTTTTCTCAATTCATTTACACCATATTTCTGCATGGTTCATAGCCTCCTGGTTACGATTTATTTCATAATAAAATGTTTCAATTTCAATGCAGTATCTTCATATTATCACATGATACACCAACATACCCTATATAATAATCGTATTTTTGAATATATGCAAGAAGAAATTTTGTGAATCAAGAAAAAAAGTCTGTCGGAAGCAAAATACTTTCCAACAGACTCTTCATCGTTTATCATTAATTCAGATCAATCTTGATTCAATAAATCTTCATACTCTGACACAAGCCAATAACAACGCTCTTTTGTTTTCTCTGCCAATGCTCTCGTATAATCCGGATTTTGGCTCTGCACTGCCTTTATATTTCCTTTTGCACCGGCTTTTTCTGCATAAAGATCACGTTCCCTGATCCATTCAACTTCTAAAATTTTTAATTCTTCAATCTCTTCTTTCGATAGTCGCTCACGGATAATCTGAGATACATGATTCAGTTCGTAATCCCATAAACTCCGTTCCTGTTCTGCAGCTGCAAGATAAGCAGATCGATTATCCGAAGTTACATTTTCCCAAATTTGCAACGCATTTTGTTCTGCATGAGCAAAACGCTCAAAAAAATCTTTGACCTGATAAGAATCCTGTTCTTCTCTGTCTTCGATCATAGTATCCTTCGCAACGATCGGATCTAACGGAGATTTTACCGTCTCCTGAATCGCTTCATTTATTGTCGTATCAATCGGCGCTTTCGGAACGGCTTCAGCAAGTTCCTCCGTAACAGATATCGGAGCGATCTCCTCGATCGTCTTTTGAATAGTGGCCTCCGCAATAGTCTCTGCAGACGTTTCTTCTAAAAGAATAATGGCCGTCTCCTCTACATCTCCTGTATTTTCCACGTTAAGAAAAGCCGCCGTTTCCACGCTTTGAGACATAACGAAACTTTGTGTCATTCTTGTTATTAAAACACCGACCACAAAGATACATACAATTGTCATCCACATCATAAACCGTCTTTTCATAGATTCATTCCAACCTCTCTATGCTAAAGATAACATAAACATGCAATGTTGTGAACCCAAAAGTTTAAATAGTAATACATTGTAAGGTTCTTGTAATATTTCACATTAGTAAGCTATTATAAATAAAAATCCCAGAGTTTTATACTCCGGGATCTACTAACAGATCATATCCGTCTGCTGCTGCAGTTGCAAGTCTGTCACATCTCTCGTTTTCCGGATGACCATCGTGGCCTTTTACCCAGAAAAACTGAACCTGATGCGGTTCCATAGCCTTTAAAAGTCTTTTCCATAAATCCGAATTTTTCACAGGACCTGTTTTCGGTCTGTTCCAGTTATGTTTCAGCCAGCTGTCGATCCAATGCTGGTTAAATGCATCCACTAAGTATTTGGAATCGGAATAAAGATCCACCTGGCACGGACGATTTAATGCTTCCAGGCCAACGATCGCTGCCATCAGTTCCATGCGGTTGTTGGTGGTCTTTACATAACCTGCGGACATTTCTTTTTCATGAAGCACGCCCTGCTTGTCCACAAACTGCAGAACTGCTCCGTAACCGCCCGGCCCGTCAGGATTTCCGCGGGCCGAGCCATCTGTATATAGTGTCACTTTCATATTTATAATATCCTTCCGTTAGAAGTCCCACTTATCGCAAAGCGCATTGACATCATTGGTAAACTTCTTGATATCTTTATTGGAACATTCTCTGTATTTTCTAATGATCTTCATCAGGCGCTCGCCGGCTGCAACCAGGGTTTCAAAGATACCGCGATTCTCTCTCTGACGAGCCGTTTCTTTCTGAAGAACAATTCCGATCGTTTGTTTCTCCCAGACATCTTTGGCAAGATCATATACAGAACCGGAGAATGGTGCATCTGCATCATATCCATATTCCGTACGAAGATGATTTGCAAAGCTGGTACATACAGCATCATCTCCATGTACCAGGAACACTTTCTGAGGCGCATTTTTAAATGCCAGAAGCCATTCGATCAAACCTTCTTTATCTGCATGACCAGACAATCCGTCAAGTCGTTCGATCCTTGCTTTTACTTCAATGGCTTCACCAAAGAGTTTCACATCCTTTGTTCCCTCAAGCAAAGAACGTCCCAGTGTTCCAACCGCCTGATATCCCGCAAACAAGATCGTACACTCTGGTCTCCAAAGATTGTGTTTCAAGTGATGGCGGATACGTCCCGCATCGCACATACCTGCAGCAGAAATGATCACCTTCGGTTTCAGGTCAAAGTTAATACCTCGGGAGTCATCACTTGTGATTGAAAGTTTTAATCCCGGAAACGAAATCGGGTTGATACCGCGATTTACCAGATCCATGGCCTCTTCATCAAAACATTCCATAATGTTCTTGCTAAATACAGTTGTTGCCTCAACCGCCATCGGGCTGTCTACAAATACTTCAAAATTTTCATGACCCGTGATCAGCTTTTCTTCTTTGATCTTTCTCATGAAGTAAAGGATCTCCTGGGTACGGCCAACTGCAAATGCAGGAATTACCAAATTTCCTCCGGCATCCAATGTCTCCTGAAGGATATTGGCCAGCTCTTCGATGTGCTCGTGGGTACGGTTGTGAGAACGGTCTCCATACGTACATTCCATTACGACATAGTCTGCATCCTCAATATAGGTAGGATCTTTGATCAATGGTTTGTTCTTATTACCGATATCTCCGGAAAATACAATTTTCTTTTCAATACCGTCCTCATTGATCCAAACCTCGATCGAAGCAGATCCAAGCAGATGACCGACGTCGGTAAAACGGATCTTTAATCCGTCAACTAACGTCAGTGTGTCTCCATAACGACACGGGAAGAAATGCGATAAGACACCTTCCGCATCCGCCATCGTAAATAAAGGCTGAACTTCCGGATTTCCCGCACGTCTGGCCTTACGGTTTTTCCACTCTGCCTCCATCTCCTGGATATGGGCACTGTCCTTCAGCATGATCACACAAAGGTCACACGTTGCCTGACTGGCAAACACCTGGCCCTTGAATCCTCTGGAATAAAGAAGCGGCAGTAGACCGGAATGGTCAATATGCGCATGGGTCACAAACACATAATCGATATCTGACGGTGGAATCGGAATTTCAACATTCTCATAGACATTTCCACCTTGCTCCATGCCATAATCAATTAACATATGCTTTCCACAGGCCTCTAAATAATGACAACTGCCTGTTACTTCATGATCCGCACCAATAAATGTTAGTCTCATAGAATTCCTCCTCTCGTACCATCATTATCCTACTTTTATTATACCAGTTTTCAGATAATAATGCAAATCATTCCACCATTTGAATCATTTATTATTTTTTGTAACGTATCCTGCAGTTTTATCTGGCAATCTTCTGTCATTTGTGAGATTTTCGTCTGCATTCCGTCAGCCACAATCTGCTCTACCGACTTGCCAAATATATTGGTTTCCCATACACCATCTTCTGTTGCTTCGTTGTTTTTTATGTATGCGATCAGATCTTTCGCCTGTTGTTCATTACCAACAATAGGAGCGATTTCCGTCTCTATCTGCGCTTTGATCAAATTGATGGAAGGTGCCTGAGCATGGATCTTCACTCCGAACTTGTTGCCATGTTTGATCAATTCCGGTTCTGCCAGTGTAATCTCGTTTTTATCCGGCATCACAATTCCGTATCCTTTCGCACGAACCTGATCTAACGCATGTTTTACCTTCTCGTATTCCTCCTGCATTCCGGACAGTTTTGTCAACGTACGGATCAAGACATATTCGTCTTTGATCGGGATTCCTGTATACTCACTGATCACCTCATAGTAGCAGTTGTCATTCGGAACCATCTCGATCGATACCGTTCCATCTGCCATTTCAAGCTTTTGAACTGTAACTTCTGTGATCTTCGAATTTCCATCCATACGAAGAACATCGTCTTTGATGTCTTTCATCTGATCTACATTCATCAGGATATTTCTTGCCTGATCAATCGCAGTTCCTTTTAGCGGATGGGTATCCGGCAAGATTTCCATCCACTTTGGAATATAAAAATCCAGTTTCTGAATCGGAAATTCTTGTAAGACCTTCTTTAAGATCAGCTCTACATCCAGTTCTTTTAATTGCTCGCAGTTGACCGGCAGAACTGAAACCTCATATAGCTCCTCCAACTTTTTCGCGTGTTCCTTTGTCTCCTCTGCGTATGGTTTTGTAGAATTCAGCAACATCACAAATGGTTTTCCGATCTCCTTCAGTTCATGAACTGTCTGTGCCTCCGCATCGGCATAGGAAGTTTTACTTAACTCCCCAAAACTTCCGTCTGCGGTAATGACAATCCCAATGGTCGAATGATCTCGGATCACTTTTCTCGTTCCGATCTCCGCTGCATATGTAAATGGGATCTCGTGATCAAACCAGGGAGTTTTTACCAAGCGTTCTTCTCCATTCTCCTCATGTCCCACGGCTCCATCGACCATAAATCCAACACAGTCTACCAATCGAATCTTTGCCATGATCCCATCATCCAGACTGATCTCCGCTGCTTCTTTCGGAATAAATTTGGGCTCCGTAGTCATGATCGTTTTCCCTGCCGCACTCTGGGGAAGTTCATCCCGTGTCAGTGTTTTCCGATGTCCATCCGGAAGTTTCGGCAGTACCATCGCTTCCATGAATCGCTTGATAAATGTAGACTTTCCGGTCCGAACCGGACCAACGACCCCAATATAGATCTCTCCGCCTGTCCGCGCTTCAATATCTTTGTATACATGAAATTTATCCATAAAAATACCCCCTTGCTATACTGCTAGAGTATATGCAAAGGGGTATTTTATTATACGATATCTCGTTTAAATCTTATTCATTGTCCCAAGAAAGAGCACTATGCTCGATCTTCTTATCGCGAAGCATCAGATCTGCAACGGCGTCTTTTGCGGATTTATTTTCGAACAGAACTGCATTCACCTGCTCAACGATCGGCATCGGAACGCCATATTTCTTAGAAAGTGCAAGTGCTGCCTTCGCAGAATAAACACCTTCTACCACCATCTGAACTTCTTTCATCGCCTCGTCCATGGTATAGCCTTTACCGATCAGGATACCAGCACGACGGTTACGGCTATGCATACTTGCACAGGTAACGATCAGATCTCCGATACCTGTCAGTCCGCTGAATGTCTGAGCTTTGCCGCCCATTGCGATACCAAGACGGGAAATCTCTGCGATACCTCTTGTGATCAGTGCTGCTTTTGTATTGTCTCCGCATCCATATCCATCTGCGATACCGGCAGCGAGTGCAATAACGTTTTTCAGCGCTGCACCAATCTCGATTCCAAGCACATCCGGGCTTGTGTATACACGGAACGCAGGGCTCATAAACAGAGACTGTACATATTCTGCAACTTCTTTTTTATGAGAGCCTGCAACACAAGTTGTCAGAAGACCACGGCTTACCTCCTCTGCGTGACTCGGTCCGGATAATGCAACCGGCTCACACTGCGGGATCTCTTCCTTGATGATCTGAGTCATGGTCATCAGAGTTGTCTCTTCAATACCTTTGGCAACGTCTACGATGATCTGACCTTCTTTGCAGAACTGTTTCATGTTTCTTGCAGTGCTGCGTACAAACACGGACGGAACAGAAAGAACAAGGAGATCTTTCTCGTCCATGGCAGCCTTCAGGTCTGTTGTATAGCAGATATTCTCAGGAAGTGTTACTTCCGGGAGATTTTTATGTTTGAGAGTTGTTTTCATCTCTTCGATCTCAGACGGGATCGCAGACCAGAGATCCACCTGATGACCGTTATTATTCAGTAAAACAGCGATCGCAGTACCCCAGGTACCGGAACCGATGACACCAATCTTTGCCATAATCTGTCCTCCTACTTTTTCTTACTGCCGATTTTGTTCTCAGTTCCATTCATCAGACGTCTGATGTTGGCTCTATGGCGCCAGATGGCCATAACCATGATCACACCTGCTAACACGTAATACTCCGGCAGACTCTCTGCAGAGATCACATAATCACCTGCACTGCCGAACATCACTGCCATAATGAAGAACGCGATCACAAGCAGAATAGAACCTACAGACACATACTTTGTGGTATACATCGTTCCAAAGAAAACGATCGCACATACCACACACATTCTCCAGTCCGTTGCTGCTAAGATACCTGCTGTGGCAGCAATACCTTTTCCGCCGCGAAATTTCAGATAGAACGGGAAATTATGTCCAAGGATCGCACCAAATCCGCCCCAGAGTGCAAAGAGATCTACGTCTGCATGTCCTGCAAAAAGGATCCTTGCTGCCGCACATGCAAAAATGGTCTTAAATGCATCTCCGAAGAACACTGTAATACCGGCTTTCTTTCCTAATGTACGCACCACATTGGTCGCACCTGCATTACCGCTTCCGTGCTGGCGAATGTCGATGTTGTGAAGTTTTCCGTAAATATAGCCTGTCTGAAACAGACCAAGTGCATAGCCAATTGCCAGGCAAATAAGTCTTTCCATGACCTATTCTTTCTCCTTCCTCTCGCGGATGATGAACTTCAGGGATGTTCCGCGGAAACCAAAGGACTCACGAATCTTATTCTCCAGATATCTTGTGTAGGAGAAATGCATCAGTTCTTTGTCGTTAACAAACACAACAAATGTCGGCGGTTTTACAGAAACCTGAGTTGTATAGTAAATCTTTAAGCGCTTACCTTTGTCAGACGGCGGCTGCTGCATCGCTACTGCCTCTGTTACGATTTCATTGAGAACACCTGTCTGAACACGTAATGTCTGGTTCTCACGAACCATGTCGATCAGCTCAAAGAGTTTGTTCATTCTCTGGCCTGTATGTGCAGATACGAATACATACTCTGCATACGGCATGAAGGAAAGAATATCTTTGATCTTCTTTGTATGCTCGTAAATGGTCTTGTCATCTTTTTCGATAGCATCCCATTTGTTTACAACGACGATGATACCTTTGCCTTTGTCATGTGCGATACCGGCAATCTTAGCATCCTGCTCTGTTACGCCTTCAGATGCATCGATTACCATAAGGACCACATCTGCACGCTCTACGGCTGTTACAGTACGGATGATGCTGTAACGCTCTATGTCCTCCTTTACTTTGCTCTTTCTGCGAAGACCTGCTGTATCGATAAATACATACTCTGTTCCGTTGTGAACGATCTCTGTATCAACCGCATCACGGGTTGTACCTGCGATGTTGGATACGATTACACGGTTTTCACCGCAAAGTTTGTTAATAATAGAAGATTTACCTACGTTCGGTTTTCCAACGATGGTAACACGCGGTCTGTCATCTTCCTCTTCTTCGTACTGATCTGCTCTGAAGTGTTTTGTCACTTCATCCAGAAGGTCACCAAGACCAAGACGGGATGCTGCAGAAACCGGAACCGGATCGCCCATACCAAGGTTATAGAACTCGTAAACATCGTTGCCGAACTTCGCAATGCTATCTACTTTGTTTACTGCAAGGATAACCGGCTTTTTGGACTTTCTAAGCATGTCCGCAACCTTTGAGTCCGCATCGATCAGACCCTGTCTAACGTCTACGATGAAAATGATAACGTCAGCTGTGTCGATGGCGATCTGCGCCTGCTCTCTCATCTGAGAAAGAATGATATCTTTGGAATCCGGCTCGATACCGCCTGTATCGATTAATGTAAATGCATGATTTAACCATGTGCAGTCCGCATAAATACGGTCTCTTGTTACACCCGGAGTATCTTTTACGATGGAAATCGTACTGCCTGCAAGAACGTTGAATAATGTAGATTTACCTACGTTCGGACGGCCTACGATCGCTACTACTGGCTTACTCATATTTTACCTCTCTCTATTCGTAATCAATTACTTCTCCGTCTTCGGAGAGTTCAAAATCTTTCATCGATAACTCGTATTCGCCATGTTCCGCTGTCTGGATCGCAGCCGCTTCGCGGTCTAAAATGGCTTCCACGAAATCATATCCGCTTGATTTTACTATATTAACAGGAATCTGTAAAGAATCTTCCGCATCAGTTTTTGTTAGATCGTCCAGGAATACTTCCTCTCCGCTCTTGAACATACATGCAGGCAAGAGCAATCTCTCACCTAATGGTTTATCCTTTAACTGAGCGATCAGATCCTGTCCTGTGATCAGACCGGCTACTGTGATCATCTCGCCAAAGAAGTCATTGCGAATCGGATACAAATGTACCTTGCGTCCCGGATAACATTTTTCAATCTCAGCGATCAGACGTTTCAGATAAGGATATGCAAGGAATCCGGTTGCCATGGATAACTCTTCGCATACACCGTCGTCTTCACAGCCGTCTAACGCATCCATAACCTCTTCACAGAGAAGGCGGATCATACCGACACCGTTTTCCAGCTGAATGTATCCGTCATATCTGTTTTCTTCCGGAAGCTCGCGCTCCGCAAGAATATACCACTCGTCACTTGCATGGATAAAGTGGATCTGATGTTCGTCATAGATTTTTTTCTGCCAGCGCTCGATCATATCGATCACTTCGATGGCATCTTCCTTTGTAAACGGCTCCAATGGATACAATCCATCACGGTACTTGGAAAGACCGACCGGAACAACTGATACACTCTGCATATGCGGAGCATACTCTGCCAGTTTCTCGATAGTGTACTCCAGTTCTTTTCCGTCATTTACCCCTTTACAAAGTACGATCTGACCATTCATCTCCGTACCTGCTTCGTATAAACGATCCAGTTTCTTTAAAGCTTCTCCTGCAAAGCGATTGGTCAGCATCTTGCATCTCAGTTCCGGATTCATCGTCTGAACCGAGATGTTGATCGGTGCCAGATGGAACTTGATGATACGGTCGATATCTTTATCGCTCATATTGGTCAGCGTAATATAGTTGCCCTGTAAGAATGACAGTCTGGAATCATCATCCTTAAAATAAAGGGTATCACGCATTCCCGGAGGCATCTGGTCAATGAAACAGAAAATACATTTGTTTCTGCAGGAACGATAATCACTCATCAGACCATTTTCAAATGTAAGTCCCAGATCTTCGCCGCCACTCTCGATCTCCAGTTCCCATTCTTCACCATTGGCTTTCTTTACAACCATGACAAAACGTTCATTGTCTGTCATGAAATTGTAATCGAAGATATCCTCCAGTTCCTCACCATCGATCGTCATGAGGATATCGCCAATCTCCAGTTCCAGTTCCTCAGCAATGGATCCCGGAGCAATATCTGTTATTTTGTGTCCGTTATATTTCTTCAATGTATATACCTATCCCATTTTATATTTTTACTATATTATCATATCAATCTTCGCTTGATTTGTAAAGAAACGATGTTCTTTTTTAAGTAATGTATTTGGAAGTATTGACGAAAAAGTCCGAAAAATGTTATAAATAAGATGGAAACATATGAAACAAAACACGATAATATCGTAAAATCGGAGGAATTTTTAACATGGCAAATCAGCACGTTTTCAATGACCGTCTTCCAGTTGCGCCGTTAAAGATCGCTGCTCTGGAAAGCTGCAGCGACCTGGCTAAAAAGGTCAATGATCACATCGTAAACTTCCGTCGCAATGACGCAGAAGAGTTACTTCGCAGAAAACAGGATCTTCAGTACAGAGGTTATGATGTAGACTCTTACCTCCTTGACTGTGCATGTCCGCGTTTCGGAAGTGGTGAAGCAAAAGGTGTGGTAAAAGAGTCTGTACGTGGTACAGACGTATTCTGTATGGTTGATGTTACAAACCACTCTCTCACATATAAAATGGCAGGCTATGAGAACCATATGTCTCCTGATGATCACTATTCTGACTTAAAACGTATCATCGGTGCATGTTCTTCTACTGCTCACAGAATCAACGTAATTCTGCCGTTCCTTTATGAGAGCCGTCAGCATAAACGTTCTCACCGTGAGTCTCTTGACTGTGCTATGGCATTAGAAGAGCTTCACAACATGGGTGTTCAGAACATCATCACATTTGATGCTCATGACCCGCGTGTTCAGAACGCGATCCCGTTATCCGGTTTCGACAACTTCATGCCGACATACCAGTTCATCAAAGCTCTGTTCAAACATGATCAGACATTAAAGATCGACAAAGATCACCTTATGGTTATCTCTCCGGACGAAGGCGCTATGGGCCGTGCAGTATACCTTGCAAACAACCTTGGCGTTGATATGGGTATGTTCTATAAGAGACGTGACTACTCTAAGGTAGTAAACGGCCGTAACCCGATCGTTGCTCATGAGTTCTTAGGAAGCTCCGTAGAAGGTAAGACAGTTGTTATCGTAGATGACATGATCTCCTCCGGTGAATCCATGTTGGATACAGCAAAATCCTTAAAAGAGAGAAAGGCAGCTAAAGTTGTTGTTTGCTGTACATTCGGTCTCTTCACAAGCGGATTTGATAAATTCGATGAGTTCTATGAGAAAGGCTACATCGACAGCGTAGTTACAACAAACTTAAACTACCGCGCTCCGGAACTTTTAACAAAACCGTGGTATGTAGAAGCTGATGTAAGTAAATTCATCGCTGCGATCATCAACTCCATGAACCATGACGTATCCCTCGAGACAGCTCTTACTTCCACAGAGAAGATCCAGAACCTTATCAAGAGATACAACAACGGCGGCATTATCTAATATTTATCATCAAATGCACATTTACGGATCTGAACCCCGTGTTCAGATCCGTTTTTTATGGCATTCTATATTCATTTCTACAGAAAACCTATTCACAATTTCTCTCCCAAATGGTATCATATTAATAATTTGAGTTACAAATATAATTAAATCACTACATAATCATCAATCGAATGGAGAATCTGTATGAAACATTTACATATACAAATGTTGGGAAACTTTTCTTTTTATGAAAAAGAAAACATGATTTCCGACATTCAAAATCGTACAAAAAAAATATGGCTTCTTCTCGCATACATTCTATGCAAGAGAGGTCATATTGTATCCAGGAAAGAACTCATTCAATTATTATGGGGTGAAGAATCATCCAGCAATAATCCGGAAAATGCATTAAAAATCACCTTCTATCGTGTCCGCACACTGTTAGATCAACTGAAGCCAAATGCCGGTCATCAGTTAGTAATCTGGCAAGATAACGGATATACTTGGAACTTGGACATTCCGATGACACTGGATATCGAAGAGTTTGAATCATTATGCAATGCTGAATTTGATAATGACACAAAACGTATCGAGAACAATTTAAAAGCAATCGAATTATACAAAGGGGACTTTTTATCCAATCTTCCTAACGATGATTGGATCGCGATCCCACGTGCTCACTATCATGGTCTTTATATCAGTAAAGTAATGGAAACAGTGCCAATGCTGCTCTCCCATCATCGACCAAAAGAGGCCATATCCATATTAAAGAAAGCTATCGTTTCGGAACCATTCCATGAGCCGCTTCACCATTTCATGATGCAGGCGCATATGGCAAACGGCGATCAATCGGCTGCAATTTCCGTATATGAAGCCTTGAATCAGCGTTTATTCTCAACCTACGGTACAAAGCCCGGCGATGAAATCTATACCTATTATCGCGAGATCATGCACACACTGACAAATCAGAGTCTTTCTATGGATATGGTATTGGATTATCTCCTGACTAATAACTCCGGAGCCGGTGCACTCAAATGTGATTACGATTATTTTAAGATCCTTTGCCAATCAGAAGCCCGTGTAAATGCTCGTAACGGAAAATCAAGTCACCTTGTACTGCTTTCCGTTACAGGAAAAGGAAATAGAGATCTTACAAAACAGTATCTAGAACAGTCCATGGAACATCTCGATGATCACATACGCTTAAGTTTAAGACGAGGCGATGTATATACCCAGTGCAGCATGAACCAGTATATTATCATGTTACGCGAGGCAAACCACGAAAATAGTTGTATCGTTTCACAACGAATTCTAAATGCTTACCATTCCGCTCATCCGCGGTCGTCTGCAAGCTTATCATACATGGTAGATTTATTAACACCAAGTACAGTTATTCAATAAAAAAAAGCAGCTTAATGATTTGAGATATATCATCTCATCATTAAGCTGTTTTTTCATAATAACGTCTCGGATTGCCTTCCACACCTTTCAGACGTGCCTGAACAACCCATCGAGCTTCATATCCGTTTCCGGTACAAGTCACCAAAGTCAAAATTCTATCATCCAATGTCGGAACCACGTCGGTATCAATTTCAGATTTTGAAATACAATAATCAATAAATGACTGCATTCCTTTTTCATTGCGGAATCCGTACAGAAACGTAGACCCTTCTACAGGTGCCGTATAAGCGGAAAATATTTCATATCGATGAACCCCAAAATCATCTACTATATATACATATGGGTGTTCCTCATAATATTCATTGGAATTATAATACTTCAACGAACCAAACATCGAGCCATTCTTCATTCGATGTCCATACAGAAATGTATGAAAATCTCCCAAGTCTGAATGATTCAACTGTTCCAGAAAAATCGAGCCGGAATCGCTTGGTTTCTTATCCCAAGTATGCTCGAGATAATACTCATTGTCATCACCATCCATAATCGGATACGCAATCTGAGTTCCCGGAATCTCGATCCAACCCAACACGTCCGGATTCACTTCACGGAGTGCCACAAGATTCTTATTTGCTAATTCATCCATAAACAGATCGTCTTCCACGTCAGCTTCCTGCCAAACGAGCGATGCTTTGCTCTCCGCCGTAATTTCATCTTCCGTTGCTGCAATCAGCGCTTCGGTTGCAACTACAGTAGCATATTCTGTTGTTTCATTGGAAACCTGGTTTGCCTGTTGGTATGCACGTTGATCATTTAAATGCCGTATTTGAACATACAAACCTCTTCCCAAAGAGGCAAATAATACAATCAATAATAATAATTTAAAAACCCGTTTCAACTCTACAATTATATATTCTTCAATTGATCAATCAATGAACTATTGACAATTTCTGTAACACTATATTCAATCCAACAATCAGAGTTTTTATTTTCCTGTAAAAAACCTTGTTCAATACGTCGGAAAACCACTTCCAAATGTTCCTGCTGTACAGCTGACAGTAGAATCAGAAATTGATTTTCACTATATCTCGTGTACGCATCACCCCGGCGCAATGTTCGTTCGATCACATTGCCCAGTACACGCTCCGAATCTTGTTTTCCGGCACTCAGATCAGCGTTATAACATAATGTACAAACCATCAAATACATATGTTCTCCACTACGTTCAATGATCCTGCACATCAGTCGATATGTATCTACAAAACTTGGGTACGCGCAGTAATATGCACCATTCTTCCACTCACATTCACAAAGCGTTGACTGAATCTTTAAGAAATCATTTTCTGTATTTAAAAGATTTCCATTCATCTTCTGAAGTTGCTCGCGCATCTTTGCAGATGGTGGAGCACCCAGTTCCTCTGAATACAAGCGTACGGTATCCTGATAAACACGATAAGCTTCATCAAATCTGCCCATCTTCTGAAGACAATCGAGAACTTTCTCCTGCCATTCATCAAACGGATACAAAGTTGCTGTCGTTCTATAAATACCAAGCAACTTCTGATACTCATGAAGTTTTTCATAAATCTCTCCAAGCTGTTTTACACATGAGATGTACAATTTTTTTAATCGAACACTCTCAACTGTTACCCACAACTCATTTGACAGCTTTGGTAAAAATTCTCCGCGGTAAATAGAAAGCGCACGCTCCAATACTTCAGCCTTCTCTATGCCGGTCAGATTGGAAGCCGCTTTTACACATGCTTCAAACTCAGCAACATCAACCTCAACAGAAACGCTGCCTTCCCACTTACATATACCGTTTTTAATGGAAATATAATCTTCTTTAGGCATGCCCGCAACGATCAGCTGATTTCTCAAACGATATATCATACTGTTAAGACTGTTGTTTGTATCTCCAATCTCTTCCCAGTTATATAACGCTTCAACCAGCTCATCTTTCGCTATACCATCTTCCAAATGCAGCAACAATAACTGAAGCAGCTGAACGGACTTTGTCAGTTTTCCTCTGCCCAAGATCATTGGCTTTCCTTCATAAGTGAGACTGTAGTCTCCTAACATGGTTAATACCAGTTTACCGCTATGCTCATTACTCATAGAGTCAACCTCCTAAGATACCCATTCAAGTATAGTACTTTTCACTTCACTTGTCAATGAATGGTATTTTAGCAAAACAAAAAAGCTCCCAGCCGGATTCGAACCGGCGACCTACGCATTACGAATGCGTTGCTCTACCAGCTGAGCCATGGAAGCTTTGTGTTCCTTAATGGAACCCTTTAAATTGTAAAAAAGCTGTCACACTTTCGTGCAACAGCTTAGTGACCCGTCCGGGAATCGAACCCGGGTTTACGGCGTGAGAGGCCGTCGTCTTGACCGCTTGACCAACGGGCCAGTAACCAAGTCGAGGCGACAGGATTCGAACCTGCGACCTCTGCGTCCCGAACGCAGCGCTCTACCAAACTGAGCCACGCCTCGATTACGTACGTAAGTATAACCCACTT
>JAFYOD010000041.1 GCA_017556515.1 Lachnospiraceae bacterium | reverse complement strand
TTGTAAGGAGATGCGTCGACAGGGCCAATAAACGTAAAATCCTCGAATCCATATGCTTTCATAATCTCCTTATAGAACAGATTCATCGCATGCAGCAGTTCTGATTCCTGCTTGGATGATAATGTGATCGTAAGGATACCCACTGCCGGAGGATACCCCATCATCTTTCTGTATAGGAGTTCCTGACGGTAAAACTGTTCGTAATCCTGCTCTGCTGCAGATGTGATCGCATAATGATCCGGTGCATAGGTCTGGATCACCACATCTCCGGAAAGTGCACTTCTTCCTGCTCGTCCGGAGGCCTGGGTCAAAAGTTCAAATGTCCTTTCTCCACTTCGAAAGTCCGGTGCATGCAAAGAAAGATCTGCTGCCATGATACCTACCAATGTGACCCTCGGAAAATCATGACCTTTTACGATCATCTGAGTACCGATCAATATATCCGCTTCCCCTTCAGCAAATGCTTGCAGGATTTCCTCATGCGAGCCTTTTTTAGCCGTTGTATCTGCATCCATGCGAAGGACCCTTGCATCAGGAAATGTCTTTATCGTCATCTCCTCCAGTTTTTGTGTTCCTGCACCAAATGGGGCAATAAACGGAGAGCCACACTCCGGACATACTTTCGGAAGTCGAATCTCGTGACCGCAATAATGACACTTCATTGAGCCGTCACGATGATAAGTCAGACTCACGTCACAATGCGGACATCGCATCGCTTCCCCGCAGGATCTGCAGGAAACAAAATTTGCATACCCGCGTCGATTCATAAATAACATGATCTGCTCGCCTTTTTTTAATCGTTCTTCCATCAGTTCATGTAGTTTTCTGCTAAACACAGAACGATTTCCCTCTGCCAGTTCCTCCCGCAGATCTACCACATAAACCTTCGCCAGCTGACTGTCTTGTTTTGCCCGGTTATGCAGTAAGAGCAGTTTATATTCTCCGTTCAAAGCTTTATAATAGCTTTCCATAGAAGGGGTCGCAGATCCCAGGATCAAACTGGCATGATTCATCTTCGCACGCATCTCTGCCACTTCTCTTGCATGATATCTTGGAGAAATCTCACTCTTATACGCGCCTTCATGCTCCTCATCAATAATGATAAGGCCAAGGTTTGCAAATGGTGTAAACAGAGCTGATCTCGGACCGATCATGATGTCGATCTCGCCTTTTGCAGCACGTTCCAGCTGATCATAACGTTCTCCGGCAGACAACCGGGAGTTAATGATCGAAACACGGTTTCCAAATCTGCGATAGAACCTCATGACTGTCTGATAAGTCAGGGAGATTTCCGGGATCAATACGATCGCCTGCTTTCCCTGGGCAAGCACATGCTCGATCAATTCCATATAGACTTCTGTTTTACCGCTTCCGGTTATTCCATAAAGTAGATATGTCTTTCGCAGGCCGCGGTCATAATCGTCGATCACGGTATTCGCTGCTTCAAGCTGTTCTTTATTTAAAGAAACTTTTGTCTTCTCACGTTCGTAATCCTTTATAGGATCACGGCTCAAACGGTCGACCTGAACACGTACAATCCCTTTTTCTTCCAATGGTTTTAACATCGCAGATGTAATTCCCAATTTTTCAGACGTAAGTCGATATGGAAGGGAGCCATTTTCAATCAATGCTTTGTAGAGGCGTGCTCTTGCTTTAAATTTCTTTCTCTCTGCTTCCGCATAGAGAACTTCCAGTTCCTCCGGTGTCTTTAAAGACAGAATAGTCTTTTCTTCTTTCGGAGCAACTTTTGATTTTACAGGGATCACTGTTTTTAATGCCTGATTCATAGTGGATCCGTATCGTTCCTTCATCCACCAGGCAAGAAGGATCATCTGTTCCTGAACAGATACAGATCCCGGAACAACCGAAAGGATTTCTTTTATTTTTTCCGGTGCATAGGATGGAACGGTTGTGATCGAGACCACATAGCCCTTCTGTTCTCGATTACCTTTTCCAAATGGTACCAAAACACGACTTCCCACCTGCACTTCCGAAATGAGTTCAGAAGGGATCTTGTACTGGAACACTCGGTCAACATTTTTTGTAGAGATATCAATAATGATATCTGCATAATGGATCGTCTGTTCCATATCATCCCTCCTTTCCATTCTCTCGTTGATTACTGATTTGATTTCTCAATAAAATGTGCTGCTACTGCGGAAAGGCCCATAGAATTAGAGCCCTTGAAGAGAACACAGTCACCATCTGTCAGGTTCGCATCCAGATATGCCACCATCTCATCCTTATTTAAGAATTCCACAACAGGGATTTCAGCTACAGACTTAACGCCTTCTGCCAGTGAATGACAAGCTTCTCCAAGTGTAACAACTACATCAACGCCTGTATTGGCAGTATGTACACCGACTTCATGATGATACTCTTTCACTTTGTCTCCCAGTTCTTTCATATCCGCCAGGACTGCCACATGACGGCTGCCCGGCTTTAATGTTTTGAATACATCCAGAGATGCCTTCATGGATGCCGGGCTGGCATTGTAGGAGTCATCCAGGATTGTATATTTTTCACCTGCATGGATCTGCTGGCGGCCTTTGAATCCGTGGAATGTCTTCAGCCCCTGAGAAGCTTCTTTCATAGTCATTCCATTTTCATGACAAACTGCGATCGCTGCAAGAGCATTCATTACATTATGCATGCCCATCACACCAAGCTCGATTTCCTGACGCTCCTCACCATGAACAGCAGTAAATTTGGCCGGACCATCATTCAAGTTAATATTTTCAGCTCTGAAATCACAGTTCTGACTAAGACCATAATAGATTGTCTTAACACCGTCTTTACCTTTTGTATTACAGAGCATGTCATCATCGCCATTTAAGATCATGACTCCATTCTCTCTTAAGCCATCCTGAATGGTCATCTTTTCTTTATAAATGTTCTCTCTGGAACCAAGCTGCTCAATGTGAGTGATACCGATGTTTGTAATCACTGCCATGTCGATCTTTGCGATCTGAGCGATCACAGTTAATTCGCCAGGCTCACTCATGCCAAGCTCAATAACACCGATCTCATCCTTTTCGCTGATCTCAGAGATTGTGATCGGAACACCAACCTGACTGTTGCTGTTTCCCGGTGTTTTGTACACACGATATTTCGCAGAAAGTGCTGCTGCGATCATCTCTCTTGTAGTTGTCTTTCCTACGCTGCCTGTCACGCCGACAAGCGGAAGTGTCAAACGTGCACGCAGATAACGTCCGATATCCTGAAGTGCCGCTTTCGTATCTGCAACACGGATCCAGGAACCGGTTTTACATTCTTCCGGAACCTCATCGTGTTCACTTGTCAGCACCACAGCTGCACCGGCTGCCAGAACCTGCGGGATAAATTTATGTCCGTCCACTCGCTCGCCGATAATCGGAACAAACAGATCTCCGGACTCTACCTGTCTGGAATCCAGTTTAATTCTTGCTACAGAAACTTCCGGATTGCCAAAAAGCAAATTGCCACCTGTTGCTTCCACCAGATCACGTACTAATACATGCTCCATTATTTCATCTCCTTTACAGCCTCTTCTACCACTTCACGGTCTTTGAAATGGTATCTGACACCTTCAATTTC
>JAFYOD010000315.1 GCA_017556515.1 Lachnospiraceae bacterium | reverse complement strand
TTACCTGCATTTCTGCGTCCGAAAAAACCGATATGGGTTCTTTCACTGGCAGGGGTGTTGTTCATTCCCATAAAATCCTCCTCACGAAAAAGTATCGTATCTAACTATATTTTATAAAGCAAAAGTATCAAAATTTGAGATCAGGTTAGGGATCTCATTTCTGTAAAGTCTTCCGGAAAAGCTTTCTGCCGGGAGCGGGATAAATTTCGCGTGTTCCGGACAGATCGGTCGGTACAATGGATCTGCGATCACAGTTTTGATATTTGCAAGTGCCTCGATCACATCGTCCTCATTGGAAGTCAGAACATCGTTTGCACGGAGCAGTTTATTTGGGCATTCTGTTGTACAAAGAACTTTGACTCCTTTTTGATAAGTAAGTTCTATGGCCTGTGCCAGAGAAAGAGAAGTGACTGCTTCTCCGATCACAGCAATCTCCGGAGCCGGAAGCTCGCTGAAGATTCAGTCGTTTATAGGATTCGTAAGAACGCTCACCCAAGGACAGTGTTACCGCACAGTCCGGATAGGTTTCTTTGATCGTCTTTACAATCTCACACATGCGGTCGTCGTTGAACCACCCGTCTTCTCCGCCCTGCAATACAAAGGTTCGAAAACCATTTTCATATCCTTCTTTGCAGCATTCGTAAATGTCGGAAGGATCTAAGCGATAGCGCTGTGCACATGCATTGCTTCGGCGGATGCCACAGTAATAGCAGTCACATTTACAGAAATTACTAAACTCGATGATCCCTCGAAAATAAATCTTCTTTCCCAGGTTTTCGATCGCGATCTCTCTGGCAAGTGTTGTGGCGTATTCGACATCTTCTTTTGTGTAGGTAGAAAAAAGCTGTTCCCATTCCTCTTTTTTCAAAGAGTGTTCTGTATTTAATCGATCAATAAGCGTTCTGTTATTCATAATGATCTCTCTCCTTTAAAGGTCTTTCCCAAAAATGAAAAAGAGCTGCATCTGACGACGCAACTCCATTAAAAATAAAACTATAAGGGTACAATATCCCCAATATAGCAGGTATTTTCATGTATTGTGTCTTTCACCGCAATGCAATATTTTGGTGTCAGATGATTTCTGAATCCTATGGTAGCACCCCTCAGAATAGGTGTCAATTATTTGAGGGTGATAATAGTAATTTTTCTTAATTCTATAAAATCAGGGGATATTTTTCAGTGATTTTGTTACAAAAAGTGTGAAAACGAATTGCAAGCAAGAAGGGGATGTGTTATAATACTTCCATATTTTCCTCAATATTGTCGCAACAATTTTGAGGCGTTTTGTTTTTTGTAGAGGGTATTTAGATGATGAAAATTACATACATTCACCATAGTGCGTTTCTTGTAGAAACAGAGACAGCAAATTTATTGTTTGATTATTTTGAAGGAGCTTTACCGGAGATCTTGGCGGCTAAGCCCCTTTATGTTTTTTCCAGCCATTGGCATGGAGACCATTTTTCAGAGGTGATCTTTGATCTTGCAAATGAGCGTGAGGATATTACCTTTATCCTCTCTTCTGATATTAAGGCGAAAAGAGTTCCGCAGGAGCTGATGGAGAAGGTCGTATTTGTAGATCCGGACCAGAAATGGTCTGACGGTCAGATCACAGTAGAGACTTACAAGTCTACGGACGAAGGTGTGGCGTTCTGGTGCCAGGTGGATGGAAAGGATATTTACCATGCAGGAGATCTCAACCACTGGTACTGGGAAGGCGAGGATGAGCAGTGGAATACAGATATGACAGCTGCTTACCGTGCAGAGATCGAAAAGATGCGCGGACGCAGAGCAGACGTGGCATTCCTTCCGCTGGATCCGAGACTGGAGCAGTGGTTCTATCTGGGAATCGATGACTTTATGAAAGTGGTTGATGTGGAGACGATCATCCCGATGCATTTTTGGGGCCAGTTCGATGTGGCACAGAAGTTAAAGGCATTGGAATGTTCAAAAGCATATCGTGACCGTGTTGTAGAAGTAAATGAAAAGGGACAGACCTTTTGTTTATAAAAAATCAAATCAGCAGTAATAATATGAAAGTGAGGAAACACCATGCAGTTCAAATTCGCACACAACAATTTTAACGTAAAGGACCTCGACAAATCCTTGAAGTTCTATGAGGAAGCCCTGGGACTGAAGGAAGTGCGCAGAAAAGAGGCTGAGGACGGAAGCTTTATCATCGTTTATCTTGGCGATGGTGAGACTACACACAAATTAGAGCTTACATGGCTCCGTGACTGGGAAAAAGACCATTACGATCTGGGTGACAACGAGTTCCACCTGGCATTCATCGTAGACGATTATGAGGCAGCTCATAAGAAACATGAAGAGATGGGATGCATCTGTTATGAGAATCCGAAGATGGGTATTTACTTCATCCTCGATCCGGACAACTACTGGTTAGAAGTTCTTCCGACAAGAAAATAGGGAATAAGGCGCAAAACAAAATCAGGGGACTAGAGTCCCCTAATTTTACTTGAAGGAAAAGGGAATATCGTTTAAAATATAGGGAGGGGATTTCGTATGAAACATCCGATTCAGGATATTGAGTATGCAGAGTATTTGTTTGATAAATTTTATAGTATCGGCAGCACAGAAAACGGCGGTGTTACACGACTTGGCTACACAGCAGTTGAGGACGAAATGCATGAAGCGTTCGTAGCACTTGGCAAAGAACAGGGATTTGAGAGTTATGTGGATGAGGTTGGAAACACCTACATTTACAATCCGGCTTGCAAGTCCGATGAAGATGGGGAGTATTTCCTCGTAGCGTCTCATTTGGACTCTGTCGTAGAGGGTGGTCGTTATGACGGTGTCAGCGGTATTATCGCAGGCCTTCTTCTGATGAACTGGGCGAAACGTGACGGTCTGGAGATCCCGATCCGTGTTGGTGCGATGCGTTGTGAAGAGTCCAGTAACTTTGGTCGAAGCACCATCGGAAGCGGTCTGATCACAAAAGAAGTTTACAAACATGATATTGGTGAAGCGACAAACCGTGAAGGAAAATCTTTAAGTGATATCTTCAAAGAGCGCGGTTATAATATGGAGCCGAAGCGAATCCAGGGTATCAGAGAATACATCGAGTTACATATTGAGCAGGGTAAGGTTCTGGAAGAGTACGATGATGCGATCGGTATTGTTACAACGGTTGCAGGTCCGAGACGATTCCTGATCCATATCAAAGGAAGCGCGGAGCATTCCGGTGCTACACCGATGGGCATGCGTTCCGATGCACTCTGTGCGGCATCCGAACTGATCTTAGAGATTGAGGAGATCGGTAAAGACGAGTCTATTTATCAGTCTGTGGCAACTGTAGGTACTGTTAAGGTTTCTCCAAATGCTCTCAATGTAATTCCTGGCGAAGTAACTCTTGGTGTTGATATGAGAGGTATCGACTCCAGCAGCTTAGACCGTATGGAAGCCCGCTTGAAATCTGCCTGCAAGAAGATCTGTGAGAAGCGAAAAGTGAAATACTATCGTGAGAAAACTTCCGATATTCCACCGATCGCAATGTCGATCGACGTTCAGCAGAAACTCTTGAGAGCAGCTAAAAAACTGAGAATTCCGCATCGCTCTATGATCAGCGGTGCCGGACATGATGCGATGTCCTTTGCAAACATCTGCGAGACAGGTATGGTCTTCATTCCGTGTGCAAAGGGTATCAGTCACAATAAAAAAGAGTTTGCCACCATTGAGTCGATCTGTGATGGTGCGCAGGTCATTTATGAACACTTTAAGGAGGAAATGGAAGTATGATTCTGATCAAAGACGGACGTATTATTGACCCGAAAAGAGGTATCGATGACGTATTAGACATCGTGATCGATGGCGGCAAAATCGCAAAAATCGGTAAGTACCAGAAGAGCGAAGAGTACGAGACAATCATCGACGCAAAAGGTATGGTGGTAGCACCGGGCCTTGTAGATGTTCACGTACACTTCCGTGATCCGGGCCTCACATACAAAGAGGATATCCACACTGGTGCAAACGCAGCGAAAAAAGGTGGTTTCACAACAGTTGTAACTATGGCAAACACAAAGCCGGCAGTTGACAACGTAGAAACTGTAAAATATATCATCGAAGAAGGCAAGAAGACTGGTATCAACGTAATGCCGGCAGCTTGTATCACAGTTGGTATGCAGGGTAAAGAGCTCGTTGACATGGAAGCTCTCATCGCAGCCGGTGCAGCCGGTTTCACAGATGACGGTATTCCGATCATGGACCAGAACCTTGTTAAAACAGCGATGTTAAAAGCAAAAGAGTTAAATGTACCGCTCAGCTTCCATGAGGAAGATCCGGCATTTATCTCCGAGAACGGTATCAACGCAGGTCCGTCCGCAGAGGCTCTTGGCATTAAAGGTTCTCCGTCTCTCGCAGAGGATTCCTTAGTAGCTCGTGACTGTATGTTAGCACTCCACACAGGTGCAAACGTAAACATCCAGCACATCAGCTCCAAGAACGCAGTTAAGATGGTAAAACTTGCAAAAGAACTTGGCGCAAACGTATGGGCAGAGGTTACTCCGCACCACATCGCATTAGACGAGAGCGCAGTATTAGAGAAAGGTTCCCTTGCAAAGATGAACCCGCCGCTCCGTTCCGTAGCTGACCGTTACGGCATTATCGAAGGTATCAAAGACGGTTCCATCGATATGATCGCAACTGACCATGCTCCGCACAGCCCGGAAGAGAAGGCTGTTGAGCCGGTATGGAAAGCTCCGAGTGGTATCATCGGTCTTGAGACAGCTCTTGGTATCGCAGTTACAAACTTAGTTCGCAAAGGTCACCTCACAATGATCCAGTTAATGGAAAAGATGAGCTTAAATCCGTCCAGATTATATAACTTCGATAAGGGTTATATCGATGAGGGCGCAGACGCTGACCTTGTGATCTTCGATGAGAACGAGAAGTGGACAGTATCTATGGAAGATATCGCTTCCAAGTCCTGCAACACTCCGTTTATCGGTACAGAGCTTTACGGCCGTGTGAAATACACAATCTGCGCCGGTGAAGTTGTATACCAGGATAAATAATTAAATTAGATAAAGTCGGGGCGATCTGAGAGGATCGTCCCGTTTTTCAGATGAATGGAGATTGAAACATATGAAAAAATATGAAGTTTTACTGTTCGACGTGGACGGTACACTCCTTGACTTTAATAAAGCGGAGGAAGAGGGTATCGAAGGCCTGTTAAACCACTATGGTGCACCGGTTTCCGATGAGAATAAGCACAGATATCATTTGGTTAATAAAAAATACTGGGAAGCATTAGAGAGAGGCGAGATCACAAGGGATCAGGTTCTGACTCTTCGCTTTGAAGAATTTTTCGCCGGTTTTGGTATCCAGGTTGATGGAGCAGAAGCGGATGATCTGTACCGTCAGTATTTAAATGCCAGTGCAGTTCTGATCGATGGTACGATCGAACTTCTTGAGGCTCTGAAAGGAAAATACCCGCTTTACGTTGTGACAAATGGTGTTGCAGAAACACAGTATACACGCCTTGCAAAATCCGGTCTCGACAAATACTTTGACGGTATCTTTATTTCTGAAGAAGCAGGTGCCCAGAAGCCGCAGCCGGCATTCTTTGAGTATTGTTTTGA
>JAFYOD010000314.1 GCA_017556515.1 Lachnospiraceae bacterium | reverse complement strand
CTTTTACAACAGCACTTCTCCGCATTATGAACACATGTTGAAACCGTACAATCTAATCTAGTCATATCACATACCTCCTTATTGATCATTTCAACAAGTAGTATGCGCATTTTATCGCTAGACATTCCTTATGCGTCTTTTAACTCTTCCACTTTAATATTCATCAAGCTTAAGCGGTTAAACAGATCACCACTGTTAGACATCATCGGGTATACTTTTGCAAAGATCTTATCATCTGCTCCGATAATAGAATAGTATACCATGCTGTCACGTTTTTTCTTTTTATGTACTTCGATCTTTTTGATCTTATCGTAAGGCAATTCTTTTGTACCGCCGATCAGTGAATGTAATGCAAGACGTTTACTGTCGGAAATAATCTTCCAATACCAAGACCAGATTGTAAATCCAGCGCCCATCAGTGCACATGCGATAAAGAATACTTTTGCTCCTACCATTCCGTCTGTGGCGTCATTAAAGAAAAAGCTCATCATCGTAGCTATGTTGACAATACCTACCAACGGAACAGCCAGAATGTACTGTACTTTTAACGGTGTTAATCTCCGCTCCTGAGGTTTTGCAAATTTTTTAATTTTTACTCCCATTATAATTATCCCCTTGTACTTCTAATAATAAACGATCATGCCACGGCTGCAGTTTTTTCTACTGCCAGTCCGCATACTTCCTCGAGATATTCACGGAATTCATCCACATTTCCATCTTCCAAACCAGACTTTTCCACCGGAATGATCGTCAAGCGACTTTTAAAGATCATAAAGAACTCTTCTGTTTCTTTAATTCTTGTAACACCGGCATATTTGTACTCTGACACAATTCCCGGGCTTTCAACTAAAAATCCGTCTTCACCAAATGAAATGATGCATGTCTCTCCATCTTGGCCGGACGCACCAAGGTCAGACTTAGCCACACGTTTCAATGCACTCTCTGATCTAGACGGTTCCTTTGAGCTCTTTCTCATACGATTCAAACTGCGCATAACCGTTAAAAACAGGATCCATGCGATCACAGACTGAAAAATACGATTCGGAAGATCGACACCGCCTGTTGCCAAAAAGTACAGACCGAAAGCAAGGATGCTCATCAGAATATCAGAAAAATCCAAATCTCCTAACATAGATTTCTTTGTCGGCTTTCCATGATCCGGACCAGACACAAGTGCACGATGATAAAAGACGTTTTCGTTGTATGTCATGCTTACTGAAAATTTCTTTTCCATACTTTACTTTACAGAGACGTATTCCATCTTCGTCTCGCTCATCCTTTCCAGGAAGCCTGCAAGTTCTGTGGCATTTCCTTTTTTCACATCATCCTTCATAAAGAAACGGACAACATCTCCCTTCTCCAAGAATACGATCATACCGGACATATCCAGCATACGGCCGATATTGTTGTATTCCAGTCGGGAATGCTCAAATTCTCCAACGACCTCATAGTGATCCTCGAAGAAATGAAACTCTTTTTCTCTCTGATACTCCGCTTTATTTTCGTTGTACTTCTTTTTGATATCGCGTTTGGTTCCTGCCCATCCTTTTGCAATCGCATAAGTTCCGGCTACAAAGATCAAAAGCATCGCTCCGCCGATCGCAGAAAGGATCAGGGCGACCATTCCTTCAAACAGACCTTTGACTACCAGACAGATTAAGGCTATCACACCAAAAATAGATAAGACTTTCTTGGCACCATTCTGAAATCCAAGCACTCTGGTACCTCGCTCCAGACGGAGAAGCTTTTCCTCTGTCACACGGCAGCGAACCATAAACAGAGCGTCTTCTCTTGCTAATTCCATGTTTACACCTCTTTCGCAAAATAACTTAACTTTCATTATATCGTAAAGCATGTCACGAATCAATCTGTATTTTCATTTTATTGTCATGTTCTTTCAAAAAATACTTTACTGGACAGAAGTCATCAACAATGCTATACTAGAACAAATATGTTTCATGGAGGATCTACATATGGCAAACGAGATTATGACAGCACAGGAGAATGAGATTATCATTGGTGAATGGCAGAAAACGATCGCTTCTCTGGAGCAGGAGATCGCACGCCTTCGCGATGAAAATAATAAACTGGAAGAAACTGTTAAGTGGATGCACGACCTGATCTGGCAGTTAGTTCGCGAACGCGAAGATGAAAAAGTAGAGTTTGAGCTTTAATTGTTAACAATAAAAAGGGCAGTTCTCATATCAATGAGCACTGCCCTTTTTGCGTGGACCTGAGGGGAATCGAACCCCTGTCCGAAAACCAATCCCCTGTTCTTCTACTATCATAGTCTGTTATTTAGAATTCCCGCCCGTCCCCGAGAGCAGACACCCTGGAACGTTTGGTAGCTTCATGATACGCCCGCGTGCTCAAAGCTTTGCACGTGTCGTTTCCTGCTTTTAATGATGCCGGTTACCGATATTGCAGGTCATACCGGGCCGACAGCGCCTAAATTAGGCAGCGTATGCTAATTCGTTGTTAGCGTTTATTTTTAATTTGCCATTT
>JAFYOD010000313.1 GCA_017556515.1 Lachnospiraceae bacterium | reverse complement strand
GCCAGTGCCTGACCCGGTTCATACAATTCATCCTCATCGGTCAGTACCACACTGACATAATCTTCCGGATCTGCCGCAGCCAACGTCAATGGTGAGGTAAGCTCTGCAAGTGTTCCCTGAATCTTTCGTACATCATGCAATGGCTTGAGTGGAAGCAGTTCCACAGCGATCTTGCCCTTTTTTCCGAGTGTTACTTCTGTCAAAGACTTTTCCCGATCCGCCTCTGAAACAGAATATTTTAAAGGGGATCCGCAATATCGCACCAAACGTCCCTCTTCCGGATCAAACAAAAGATTCTGTGGTCTGTGAATGTGACCGACCGCCACATAATCAAATCCATCCAGCGCAGACACATCGATATTGTCCTGACCGCCCACATGAACCGTCTCTGAGTCGGAGCGCTCCGGCTCCTTTCCACTCTTCGTAAAAAACTGATGACAGAGAAGCACATTTCTCTCAGATTCACACAACTTCATCTGAGACACGATACCGTGCATCGCATCTTCATAGGTTTTGACCTCTTCCATACCTGCAATCTCTCTGACAAATGACGGACGGAAAAACGGCAACAAATATATATTGACAAGTCCCTCTTCATCTGTAAGTGAAAGTTTCTGTACATCCGGCTGGTCTGCTCCCGGCGCATTTCCTGCGATAAAAATTTTATGCTCCGCAAACAGACGGCTTCCATAAGAAAGCCGCTCTCCCGAATCATGGTTTCCACTGACCACGCAGACCACCGGTCCATCCTGGATCCCTGCCAGCTTTGTCACGAACTCATCAAATATAGCTACTGCCTCAGCACTGGGCATAGATTTGTCATAAATATCTCCGGCAATCAATACAGCATCCGGCTTACGCTCCCGGATCAGCTCTATGATCTGATCCAAAATATACCGTTGATCCTCGATCAAAGAAAAACCATGCAGCTGTTTTCCAATATGCAAATCGGAAAGATGAAAAAACTTCATGTGCCACCTCTTCTGCTTCTGTCTATTCGTCAAACTCCACGGTCACATAATAACCGCGATCATTCTGGATGATCGATTTTACAACACCCTGACGACTTTTTAAACGCTCATTGAACTTAAATAATCCGGACATGGCAACAGCCGGCTCGATCATGTAATTGACATTGATCGGAGTCACGGACTCACTGATATCCACGGTCTGCCCTTCTTCCACAAGTCCCGGACGTTCCATCTTAAATACAACTTCTCTCATATCTCATTTCCGCCAAAACAAACGTATGTTCTATTTGAATGTAAAATATAACCGGAGCCGATCGTTTCACGACTCCGGTCAACCTTCACTTCTTATTTGCCTTCGTAAATAATTGCAGACTCTACGTCATAACCTTCCAGCTTCTTTCTGCCTTCCAGTCCTGCAAGCTCCATTACGAAACAGATTTTAACAACTTCGCCGCCCAGATCTTCTACAAGCTTTGCGATCGCCTCTACAGTACCGCCTGTTGCGATCAGGTCATCGATGATAACAACTTTCTGACCCGGTTTGATCGCATCTTTGTGAAGCTCAATAGTTCCTTTTCCGTACTCCAGCTCATACTCTCTGGATACAGTTTTTCTCGGAAGTTTACCCGGTTTTCTTGCCGGAACGAAAGATTTGTGGAGTTCATACGCAACTGGTGTACCGAAGATAAATCCACGAGATTCTGCGCCTACCACAACGTCAAAGTCCAGATCCTTTACCATATCGATCAACTGATCAATTGCGAGATGAAGACCATCTGCATCCTGTAAAATAGAGGTAATATCACGGAAAATAATACCTGGCTCCGGGAAATCCGGAATACTGATTACATACTCTTCCAATTTTTTCATATTTGTAAATCTGTCCTTTCAAAAAGATAGTCTTATCATACCATAAAACCGATTCTATGTCCACCTTGGCAATCAGAATTATCTTCTTTTCGATCTTAACAAGGTAATTTCTTTGGCATAGCCATCTAACTCATTCGGCGTCTCCAGACAAAACGGTAAATGCATCAGAGCCGGATGATTGATCACTCGCACCACTGCTTCTAATCCGATCTGTCCTTCTCCGATCTTTGCATGTCTGTCCTTTTTGGCTCCACGTACATTCAAACTGTCATTCAGATGGATCGCTTTCAACCGTTCCAGACCGATAATACGGTCGAATTCACTTAAAACACCATCCAGGTCATTGACAATATCATAACCGCCATCCCAAACATGACAGGTATCCAGGCACACTCCCACTTTATCAGAATACGCTACCCGATCCATGATGGCACGAAGTTCTTCAAATCTTCCGCCAACCTCGCTGCCTTTTCCTGCCATAGTCTCCAGCAGCACCACTGTCTTCATCTCCGGGTTCAGGACTCCGTTCAGCATATCTGAGATCAGCTGAATACCGACTTCTGTCCCCTGCTTTACATGACTGCCCGGATGAAAATTATAAAAGATCTCAGCTGCAGGTATCCTGTTCGTTTCTGCGATCATCCGAATTCGCTCCAGACGTTCCAGATCTTCTTTCATCGTTCTCCATGCAAACTCACGTACACTCGCATCGGCAGAACATCCATTTAATGTATACGGAGCATGGGCCACCAATGGTCCGATTCCCAGCTCCTCTTTTTTTCTTAAAAATGCTTCTAAATCTGCATCATCCAGTGCTTTCGCATTTCCACCGCGAGGATTTCTGGTAAAAAACTGAAACGCAGTTGCTCCAATTTTCTCCGCTTCCTTTACCATCGGCAGATAGCCTTTCGCACAAGACAAATGACATCCGATATAAAACATGCTGCACTCCTACTTCTTCTCATTTTTCACAGGATTCAGGCAATATACCGCACTGCGAATGATCACAAATGATACGGCACTCTGTACCGCAAGACTAAGCGGGATCCAATATCTGATAAGAAAGCTTCCGTTGTTGCTGCCGAAAAAGCTTCGGATCGATAATATGCTCGCACCTCCGGATACCTGATTGCCCAGAATTTCCGCAAATGTTGCAACCGGATTTATCAGCAGTGTCATTACAGCCAGTCCGGTATCTGCCATCGGTCTCTCCATTCCCGGCTGCAATACCATATTACCGATCTGAATCTGGTTCAGATTCAATAAAAAAATGTTCAGCATATAAGTTCCTACTACGACAAACAACAGAACACCATATGTACACACGTTGGAAAACGTAGATTTTCTTAAAAGGGAAGAAAATAAGATACCGATCCCTCCTGCATAAAATGCTACGACCGTAAAACAGATCAACAGCAAACAGAGATCGCGAAAATCAACACTTCCGTATACAAATGTCAAAAGCACGATCGGAAGGCTGGATACAACCAGGATCAACAGCTGTTCAACTGCCGAGAGCAGCTTTCCCATAATAATATCACTCGGAGACATCTTGGTCGTAAATAACAGTTCCAAAGTCTGTCTCTCTCTTTCACCACTGATGCTTCCGGAAGTCAGTGCCGGCATAATGAACATCAAAAGCAAAAATTCCAATGTTGCAACAAATGCGTAAAGATCCAAAAATGTAGAATACTGGATCGTAGATGA
Source organism: Lachnospiraceae bacterium (assembly GCA_017556515.1). Taxonomy (GTDB): domain Bacteria; phylum Bacillota; class Clostridia; order Lachnospirales; family Lachnospiraceae; genus Pilosibacter. Next base: position 5,893 of record JAFYOD010000313.1, on the reverse strand, counting down.
ACTTCGTACCTGCGCAATGGTCTGATACATATTCAAGAGTGCCGCCAGCGCCAAAACACCGTTAAATGCAAAGATGATCAGCGGCATACGAAGACTTCTGGACCGTACGGTCATCTCTCGCCGGTAAACCGGATTATTCTTCACTGGTCAGCACCACCTTTCCTTTTTCACGATTTGTAATCTGCATGAAAATACTCTCCAGGTCTCCTTGCTCACGGATAAATCCACTGACCGGAATCCCAGCATCTACCATATTCTTTAACAGATACGCTTCTTCTTCCTGTCCGCCATGAAACTGGACAACAATATCCGAATCACGGATCGCGATTGTTTTTACCGCAGGGTCCTGTCTGAGCAGACGGATCGCCTCTTCGCGTCGATCAAATACCTTGATCAGTAATGGATTGGAGTCATTGACCTTTTGCAGGATTTCCCACATACTTCCGGAAAGAACGATCTTTCCGGCATCAATGATCCCGATGTCCGTGCACATCTGTGAAAGTTCTGACAAAATATGAGAGCTTACCAAAATGGTTTTTCCTTCCGCACAGAGTTCTTTCAGAACCGCTTTAAACTCCATTCGGTTTCTCGGATCCATTCCGGATGTCGGCTCATCCAGCACAAGCAGCTTCGGATCATGGATCAGTGCTCTTGCGAGACATAATCTCTGCTTCATGCCTCGCGACAGGCTGTCCACAAATGCATCGGTCCGGTCACTCAAACGTACCTGTTCCAACAGTTCTGCGCAGCGGTTTCTCGCCACCAGTCCGGTCATACCGTAACAGGAGGCAAAAAACTCCATATACTCCCACACTTTCAGATTGTCATACATACCAAATTCATCCGGCACATATCCAAACTCTGTCTTTACTTCTTCTCGATATTTGAGAGCATCTTTTCCGGCAATTTCCACGGTCCCTTCATCCGGAAGTAATAATCCGGTCAGAATACGGATCGCAGTTGTTTTTCCGGCTCCGTTTGGGCCAACAAAACCATAGAGTGCCCCCTCTTCAATCTCCATGTCAAGTCCGTTCAATGCATGGAAATTACCAAATTTTTTCTTAAGTCCATGGATTTTCAGCATTAGCCTTCCCTCCCTGTTACCATAAGATGAGGCAGGAGCAAGGTGCTTCCTGTAGTTCCGTTTTCACCGGCTGTAAACTTGACTGTCACACTGTTTTTCTGTGACAGATACGGGCGAAGTTCCTCAATGGTGAAATGGATCTGAGACAGATCAACCCAGTCATACATCTGTGTTATCTGATTATAAAAATAGGTGGAACCGTCATATTTCTTCAGGTAATAGTACTCCGGCTCTTCCAGGAATTTATCAGAAATCGGCAAGAACGAGAGCCGTTCCACGTTGAGATTTTCGCCCAGGAAATACTCCACTGCGATCGGTTCCGTTCCATACATGGACAGTCCGTCTCCAAAGATCATTCCACTGCCTGCCGTGATCTTTGGATCATGTTTCAATACACTTCGATAAACAGTCTCCTCTTCTCCGGAAGAAACAGAAATTTTTGCAGAGTATAATGTCACACCATCTGCAGACTGCTCACGGATCTTATCTTCGCTGAGAATTCCTCCGTCCGGACCGATAGCCACCAGATAGGCATCGGATGTATAGTCAAAAAATGTCTCTCCAAGATAGTATGAATAGAGGTTGCTTCGGCTTTGTTCTTCCAGATATTCTCGGTCTGAAAGTTCTGCCCCTGCACCGTCTCTGACAGCTGCAGACGCTGCCACATTCGACATGCCTACCGGCCAAACCAGCAAGTCTTCTTCCTCGAAAGTCACACTGTCTCCCTGTCTCATATCTCCGATCCGATGCATCTGACCAAATAATATAATAGCTACATCTTCAAGATCAAACGGAAGACGGTTTTCAATCTTACCTGATATCTTTCCGTCATACCAAACGAGCTTTCCGTAAATATTACCCGGAGAAACCATTTCTCCGCTCTTTGTCACTTTAAAAAATCTAGGTTCAAAGGCTTTTGACTTCTTTACAGAAACTGAGGTTCCCTGATGTTCCGCGCGAATTCTCACACTTCCCTCTTTTTCCGCCCGAAACTCCTCGATCGACTGTTCATTGTATCGACTGGTCCTTGTCAATGCCGTTACTTCATATGCTCCCGGAATCATGACAGCCAAGGATCGACTGTCCGGAGTCTGTACACTCATATAAGAGGTTTCTTCCACTTGACCCCCATCCATTTCCAAAATAGACGCAACATGGAAAAACTGAGATGTAAATCTTGTTCCGACTCCCATGATATAGATCACTATGGAAATACCGAGTGATGCTGCGATCACAGCAGTTCCATAAAGACGACTGATATCTTTTTTCTTTAAAAAGAGATAAAGACCCGGACCAACAAGGATCATGTAGAGGATGATCACAATTGAATATCCTCCGAGATTAGGAAGACGGTCTGCACTTCCGGAGCTAACCAGACTATATGCGTTCCAATATTCTTCATCGGAACCGTAGGAACTATGATAATATAAATTAGAAATCTCGTCTTCGCTCAGCACCTTTGTCAACAACTGTACCAAATAGCCAGGATTCTTTTCCACAAACTCCGTGATCTCATCCAGACAGTAGCTGAGGATACCGATCTTTCCGCTGCCTCGTTTCACCATAGTGAGAAGCGGGATCCCGTCACTTTCCTCAAGAACCGTACCATCCGGGATCGTGAGTTCTGCGTATGCCATATTTACTTCCGCATCTCCCGGTGCTTTTTCAGCGTATTCTGTTCCAAGATTTACATTTTCATAATAAATACCACCGATCGGAAGCTCTACGAGACCTTCCGACATCACTCCGAGAGTACTATAAACCGTTGCTCCGGTTCCGATCAGCAATGTTCCTCCATTTTCCACCCAGCTTTGAATCGCTTCCACCTGAGTATCAGAAAGTCGGTCGGTATCATAATGGCTGATTACCAGGAGATTTAATAATTCCAGACCTTTCGCATCCGACGGAAAGTTCTTATCATCCATCATGATTGCTTCAGACTGCACCATGCCGTAATCCAGACTGGCACCCTCAAAATAACGCAATTCCTCTGCACGGTCGGATAAAATTCCGATCAGCAAGCGTCCCGTATTGGACGAAATATCGAAATTCATGGTCTGAGTCAGAAGCGTCGTTCCATTGTTTGCTTTTAACATCACATGAACTTTGCTGCTTCGCTGTCCGATCGGAACATACAGCTCTAACGTCTTTGTTTCCGCTGTAGAAACTTCCACCGGATACTGATATTCATAGATTTCTTCATCCTCTCCGGTTCCGTTTTCCAGCGTCTGGATCGCAAGGACTCCGCTGAACGACTCCGAAGACTGTCCGTAAAGACTCACGGAGATGGGGACATGGACACCCATCTTTCCGATTTCTCCATAAATAGAAGAGACCTCCATAGATACAGGAGGTCCGTCTTTCGCTGCTGCAAATCCATTCAGAGTGCAGCAAAAAAGCGTAAGAATCAGTGAAAGGATCACTGCATAGTTTCGTTTACTCATAGTTTTCATCCTATCGCTCTGAAATTCTCCCTGTTTACGTCAAAATTTACTTGTAATTTTACCGTAAAAACGGTTCCGTTCAGGTCACTGGTGACCGTGATCGTTCCGCCATGCATGTCTACAATATTCTTCGCAATGGCAAGTCCCAAACCGGTTCCTCCTGTCTGCGTGGAACGAGACTGCTCCACCCGGTAGAACTTGTTGAAGATCAGAGGAAGCTCATCCGCCGGGATCACATATCCATAGTTTGTCACAGAAATCGTCACGATCTCCTCTTCTGCAAACACATTGACCAGAACTTTCTTTCCATCGGCACCGTATTTGATCGCATTATTGATCAGGTTGTCAAATAATCTTGCCAAAAGATTTCCGTCCGCCGTGATCGTCTTTGCCGGAACGTTGCTGATCAGTTCGTAGATCAGTTCTTTTTCCGCAAAACTCGGATAAAATTCTTCCAAAAGCTGTCCCAGAAGTTTTACGATGTCCACGGAGCCCACATTCATGGATACCTTGCCGACCTTGGTAAATCCAAACAGATCTTCGATCAGCTTTTCCAGGCGTTTTGCCTTTGTATATACAATTTCAATATACTTCTGCTGCATCTCTTGAGGAAGAGGAATTCCCTTTGACAGCAATTCCAGATAACCGATAATGGAAGTCAGCGGAGTTCTGAGATCATGGGCCACGTTGGTGATCAGTTCATTTTTCGTACGCTCCGATTCTCGTTCCTTGTCCATCAGTTCACGAATCTCTTCTTCCATACGGTTCAGATTCGCTGCGATCATTGAAAATTCGTCATCTCCCAAGACTTCGATCTCTGTATTCAGATCACCCTCAGAAATGTTTTGCACCGCATTGGCGATCTTTCCGATATACTTCAAAGATTTTCTCTGAAGCACCAGAAATGTGAAGGAGAAGATCGCAATTCCAAGGAGTACATAAAGAATCGTCGTAACTGTACCCATCCTGAAAATACTGGTAAAAGGAGCAAGGCGGTTTCCCGACTCCACCAGATATGTAACGAGCATATCAATATTGGTTATTAAGAACACTTCGATCAGACAGGCAACCATCGTACTGTACAGGATGTTTGTGATTACCTGCGTATAGAAGCGTCCACCGATGTTATTTTTCAATTTTGTATCCTACTCCCCATACTGTAGTGATGATCTTGTTCTGTCTGGAATCTTCTTTCATCTTTCCGCGAAGACGACGGATATGTACCATAACGGTATTGTTGGCCTCATAGACCTTTTCATTCCACACCTTCTCAAAAATCTCATCCGTACTGAACACACGGCCCGGATTGGAAGCCAGAAGATAAAGGATATCAAACTCGATCGGAGTCAGCTTGATCTCTTCTCCGTAAACTACCACTTTATGGTTATCTTTGTTGATTGAAAGCCCACGGATATTAAGCTCATTTTTTGTTGCCTGAAGCTGGTTGCTGTTCGGATTTAACTGTGTATAACGTCTCAGCTGAGACTTCACACGAGCCGTCAGTTCCAGAGGATTAAACGGTTTTACCATATAGTCATCTGCACCAGTTCCGAGTCCCAGGATCTTATCCAGATCTGTAGATTTCGCGCTTACCATAATGATCGGAATATTGCTGGTCTCACGGATCCGTCTGCACATCTCCATACCGTCCATACCAGGCATCATAATATCCAGAAGCACTAAATGGATATCTTCTTTTTCAATAAGCTCCAATCCATCCAGCGCATTATTCGCCTTAAACACTTTATAACCGTCACTGACAAGATAGATTTCTACCAGATCGGCAATCTCTTTCTCATCGTCTACTACAAGAATATTGATCTGATCCATAAAATTCCTCCTGTGTTTTTAAATTTATTCTTACGTCATTTGAATTATAATCGACTCATTCAAATCTAGGGCATACGCCCCCAATCTTGTCATAATCATACCATAATTCGACTCTTTTTTCCTTACTTTTTTCATAATTAATCCTTGAAATTTCTGACAATACAAATACCAAAATGGTACTTTGCTTTCTGAGTAAAATGTGGATTTAACTAAGTTAACTTAGTAAAAAAAGAGTCCCAAGATGGCAAGAGATTTCTCGATGGAAATACTTGCTTGTCCTGGGAGTTTTGATTTTTATAGTCAATGGATATTAGATAATCCAATACATGAAGTGATTTGGCGTGAGCTTTTTGGACATCCTAACGTGTTGCAAACCACAAAATCACACTACTCATTCACACTAAACACAACCGTTGTGACAATTGAGCTCTTTTATGTGTAAGAAATCCATTGTTTTCATATATAGATACCATCTATCATGTGATATCTTTATGCATAATTGGTTCTTCTGTCCAGTTTCCCATATTTTTTTCCT